>CAZCKI010000016.1:0-15270 GCA_964498815.1 uncultured Burkholderiales bacterium | reverse complement strand
GGGAGTGGTTGAACTCGCTGTGCATTACACCGCGCCCCGCGCTCATGCGCTGCACGTCGCCGGGGTGAATGGTGCTGCCGTTGCCCATGCTGTCCTTGTGCGCCAGCGCGCCGGCTAGCACGTAGCTGATGATTTCCATGTCGCGGTGACCGTGGTTACCGAAGCCCATGCCGGCCGCCACCCGGTCCTCGTTGATGACTCTGAGCGGCCCGAAGCCCATGTGCTTGGGGTCGTAGTAATCGGCGAAGGAGAAGCTGTGAAAGCTCTTCAGCCAGCCGTGATCGGCGTAACCGCGCTCCTGCCCTCTTCTGATTTCAATCATTTTGAACCTCCATTCCGGCCATTTGCCGTGCATGGACGCTATATTGGGCTTGCATGGGGGCTTTCTCAAGCGGATAATTTTGACCATATTGTTCAGAATTATTGAATATTGGAGCGCACCATCAAACTGACCCTCGAAGCGTTGCAGGTACTCGACGCCATCGACCGCAAGGGTTCCTTTGCGGCGGCGGCGGCTGAAATGTTCCGGGTGCCGTCGGCCATCACCTATACGATCCAGCAGCTCGAGCAGGATCTCGACGTGGCGCTGTTCGATCGCGACGGCCGTCGCGCCCGCCTGACCCCTGCCGGGTTCGAGTTGCTCAACGAAGGCCGCCACCTGCTGCGCGCGGCCAGCGACCTTGAATGCCGTATCCAGCAGGTGGCAAAAGGCTGGGAAACCGAACTGGTGATCGCCGTTGACACCATTCTCGGTGCGCAATGCCTGTATCCGCTGATCGGCGATTTCCTGCAATTGAACTCGGGCACGCGCATCAAGGTTTCGGAAGAGGTGCTCGGCGGCAATTGGGACGCACTCGTGTCGAATCGCGCGCAATTGGTGGTCGGCGCGGCCGGCGACGTGCCGCCCGGCGGCGGCTTTGCCACGCTGCCGCTCACTCACCTGTCGTTTGTATTCGCCGTGGCACCGGACCATCCACTGGCGAGCGAGCCGCAGCCGCTGCCGGCAGCCGTCATCGTGCGGCACCGCGCGGTGGCCGTGGCCGATTCATCGCGAACCGTCGCACCGCGCAGTTCCGGCCTGCTGTCCGGCCAGGACACGTTCACGGTGCCATCGATGGCGGCCAAGGCTTCCGCACAGATAGCCGGCCTGGGTGTCGGCTATCTGCCGGCAGCGCTGGCGCGGCGCGAAGCCGCCGCCGGGCGGCTCTGTATTCTGGAAGTGGAAGCGCTCAAGCCGGGTGGCGACATGGTGGTGGCGTGGCGACCGAACCGCACCGGCAAGGCGCTGCGCTGGTTTGTCCAGCAACTTGAGAAACCGGAAGTGAAGGAGCGCATATTGCGTGACGTGATCGCGGAACCGGCCGCCGTCATTCCGCAAGCGCGCGCAAAGCGGCCGGCAAAAAAATGACCTACGTCGGGCGCTTTGCCCCTTCCCCGACCGGGCCGCTGCACTTCGGATCGCTGGTGGCGGCCGTTGCCAGCTATCTGGATGCGCGCGCACAGGGCGGGCGCTGGCTGATCCGCATCGAGGATGTCGATACGACGCGCTGCCGGTCCGAGCACGAGCAGGGCATTCTCGCCACCCTGTCGGCCTATGGACTGGTGGCCGACGGCGCCGTGATTCGCCAGTCGGCGCGCAGCGCGCAATACGACGCGGCGCTGGCGCACCTTCGCAGCAACGGACATCTCTACGCCTGCAATTGCTCGCGGCGGGAGATTGCCGATTCGGCCGTCACCGGCATCGACGGTCCGGTATACCCGGGGACCTGCCGGACCGCCGCGCTGGCGGAATCCGAGTGCGCGCTGCGGGTGCGAACCGATGACCGGCAGATTCGCTCCCTGGACCGGGTGCAGGGCGCGATGGAACTGCGATTGCAGTCGCAGATCGGTGACTTTGTCGTCAAGCGCCGCGACGGCTGCCACACCTATCAACTGGCGGTGGTGGTCGATGATGCCGAACAGGGCGTGACCCACGTCGTACGCGGCGCCGACCTGCTGGCCTCCACTCCCCGCCAGATCCACCTGCAACGCCTGCTGGGCCTGCCGACGCCGTCCTATCTGCACATTCCCGTTGCCGCCAATGCAGCCGGGGAGAAACTTTCCAAGCAGACATTGGCAACCGAAGTCTCGGCGGAGCGCGCCGTCGAATGGCTGCAGCATGCATTGCAGTTCCTGGGACAGGCACCCGCAGGCATAGGCAAAGCTGCCTGCCCTCGCGAGCTGCTGGATATTGCGGCGCAGCAATGGAACGTTGCCGCGATCCCCAACCAACGTGTCCTGCCGGCGCATTTCGTCAGCCCGGCCAACGGCCAGTAAATCCATTTCCGCGTTTCGTCGCGTCCAAGTTCCGTTTGCCGTGGAACCAGATCAGAGTGGCAGGGTCCTTCTCTCCGTCCCGACTACGCCCATTCTCGCGAGCCTATGACTACTTTCCTAGCCCATGTCGTACCGACCGCTCCCGCCGTGCGCCGTTTGCTCGCGCCGCTGCTGGCCACACTTATGCTGATGCAGGCAGGCGAGAGCCACGCCCTGCGGGTCCGCACCGACGACATGCTGATGCCTTTTCCGCACCGGGTGGAAAATGTGCATTCCCAGCATTTTGAATCGCATGTCGGCGACTTTCTGACGCATTCGAGCGACATTTCCCTCAACCGGCGGGCGCCGGCCGAAGCCAAGTGCGAGGGCAGCATGTTGCTGATCGCGCAAATGACAAAGAGATGACGCGGAATCCCATCTGCGCCCGGAATTTCGCCGGACCCGACCACGCCGGCCCGGCTCCGGCTGCGCATTTCGTCCGGCCTGTCATGCAATCTGTCGGCCCGAAATCCGCGCAAGAAAGCCAATTCTGCATTTCGTCGCAACAAAATTGCCCAAGGCGCCGGCCTGGCGCACAGTGCCGCCATTCCTGACTTTCCCATCGGATCCCCCATGTCTTATATCGCCAATTCCAATTTATTGTCCGCCGGCCCGCGCCGGAAGGGCTGGGTGAAACTTACCCTCGCAGCACTCACTGTGATTGTCGTGGCAGGCTCACTGATTGCCTGGCGGGCCAGTTCCGCAACCAAGGACGAGAAAAAACCCGCCGAAACGGTACTGGAATTCGCGCCGGCTGATTTGTTCGCGGTCGAACAACGCTCTCTTTCACGCACGCTGCCGTTCTCCGGCTCGCTTTCACCGCTGGTGCAAGCTACCGTCAAGTCGAAAGTGTCGGGCACTGTACAGACGTTGTTGGTGCGCGAGGGCCAGCGCGTCGGCCGCGGCCAGATCATTGCGGAAATTGACACTTTGGACGCCAAAGCGCGCCTGGACGCGCAGATTGCAGCCCTGGAAGAAGCCAAGGCGAAATGGACCATCGCACAGAAGACCAGCGACAGCAACCTGCAACTGCTGAAGCAGAATTTCATTTCTCAAAACGCGTTCGATACCACCCACAGCACCCTGGAGGCCGCCGCCGCCGCAGTGCGTTCGGCGGAAGCGCAACTGCGCATCGCCCAAAACGCCATGCAGGACGCGGTGATCCGTTCGCCGATCGACGGTATCCTCGCCAAGCGCATGGTCAACGGCGGCGAAAAGGTCGGTCCTGACAGTCCGATGTTTGCCGTGGTCGATCTCACCCGCATGGAAATCGAGGCGCCGGCGGCGGCCTCGGAAATTCCCGGCATCAAGGTCGGGCAGCTGGCCACCTTCAAGGTCGACGGCTACGGCGAACGAAAATTCGAAGCACGCGTGGAACGCATCAACCCGGTCACCGAACAAGGTTCGCGTTCGATCATCCTGTATCTGTCGGTGGACAATCGCGACGGCGCGCTCAAAGGGGGCATGTTCGCCAAAGGCTCGTTGGTGCTCGACAAGGCGCAACCCGCCGCCGTGATCCCACTGACCGCGCTGCGCGACGAGGCCGGCCAGCCCTTCGTATTCACGCTGGAAGCGGGCAAGATCGGCCGGCGCAACGTCACCCTGGGCATGCGTGAAGAACAGGCCGGCATGGTGGAAGTGAAGACCGGCGTGGAACAAGGATTGCAAGTGGTCAGCGCGCGCATGGTCGGACTCAAGGCCGGCGCGTCGGCCCTCATCAAGGCGGCGGCGCCAGCACCAGCCCCGGTGACACCCGTGTCGCCGGTCAAGGCCGGCTAGGAGAACTGCATGTGGATCACCAAAACCAGTATTAACCAGCCGGTATTCGCCACCATGGTCATGGTGGCGCTGCTCGTCCTGGGCATCTTTTCCTACGTCCGCTTGCCGGTCGAGCAGATGCCGAACGTGAGCAATCCCGTCGTGTTCGTGCAGGTCACCTACCCGGGCGCCTCTCCTGAACAGGTCGAGAACGATCTGATCAAGCCGATCGAGAACGTGCTCAACACCGTCAACGGCGTCAAGCAGATCTACGCCACCACCCGCGAGGGTAGCGGCTTCATGCAGGCCGAGTTCCGCCTGTCCACCGACATGGCTACCGCCACCCAGGAAGTGCGCGACAAGATCGCCCAGCTGAAACCGGGATTCCCGCGCGAAGCCAAGGACCCCCTGGTCAGCCGTGCCGACTGGCAGGAAACACAGCCGGTGGTCAACCTCGCGGTGGTGTCCGAGAAACACAGCCCGCGCGAACTTTCCACGCTCACCGACCAGGTGATCGTCAAGGCCCTGCAAAGCGCGCCCGGCGTGGGCAACGTCAGCGTCAACGGCAGCGTCATCCGCCAGGTGCAGATCTATCTCAAGCCGGCACAGATGCAGGCCTACGGCGTCGGCGTCGACCAAGTGATCTCGGCTATCCAGGAGTCCAACCAGGATTTCCCGTCCGGCACCATCTCGCGCGGCGTGACCGAGCAACTGGTGCGGGTCGAGGGCAAGATCAAGGATCCGAAGGGCTTCGAAAAAATCATCGTCACCCGCCAGGGCAAGGCACCGGTTTATCTCAGCCAGGTTGCGGACGTGGTCGACGGCGAGCAGGAGGAGACTTCGATCGCGCGCATCAACGGCAAGCGCTCGATCAGCATCGGCGTCTTCAAGGTACAGGACGCCAATATCGTCGAAACCGGCGAGGGCGTGGTCAAGGCCATCGAAACCCTGAAAAAGCGCCTTCCCGAAGGCGTCGAAATCCGCAAGATCTACTCCAACGCCGACGACATCAAGAGTTCGCTCGACAACGTCAAGGAAACCATCCTCGAAGGCGCGATCCTGACGGTGGTGATCGTGTTCCTGTTCCTGCATTCCTGGCGCAGCACGGTGATCACCGGCCTTACGCTGCCGATCGCGGTGATTTCGACCTTCATCGCGCTCTATCTGTTCCACTTCACGCTCAACTTCCTCACGCTGATGGCGCTGTCCCTGTGCATCGGCCTGCTGATCGACGACGCCATCGTGGTACGCGAGAACATCGTGCGCCACCTCGGCATGGGCAAGGACCATTTCAAGGCCGCCAGGGAAGGCACCGAAGAAATCGGCCTCGCCGTGATGGCCACCACCTTTGCCATCATCGCCGTGTTCGTGCCGATCGCCTTCATGAGCGGCATCATCGGCCGCTACTTCCTGCAATTCGGCATCACCGTGGCGGTAGCGGTGCTGGTCTCGCTGTTCGTGAGCTTCACCCTCGACCCGATGCTGTCCTCGATCTGGCACGACCCCGCCGGCGACCGGTTCAAGCGCGTGCCCTGGCTGGGCCGCTTCATGGACCGGATCGAACACCTGGTGGAAAGCGCGCACTCAATCTACGGCCGCCTGCTCGAATGGTCGCTGGCCCACCGCCGCAAGGTGCTGGCAATCGCCTTTGTCACCTTTATCGGCAGCTTTTTTATCGTGCCGCTGATCGGCACCGAGTTCGTGCCCGAGAACGACCAGGGCTTTATTTCCCTGCGCCTCAATACGCCGATCGGCTCCAGCCTCGAATACACCGACGCCAAGACGCGTCAAGTCGAGGACGCCTTGAAATCCTTCCCGGAAATCGTCATCGTCGACGCCAATATCGGCACCGATGACGGCAAGAACTATTCCCGCCTCAATCTGAAGCTCTCCGAGCGCAAGCAAACCCACCGCCGCTCGCAAAAGGACCTGGAGCAGGCGATCCGCGCCAAGCTCGCCACCATTGCCGGCATCGAGCTGTCGGTGGGCTGGAACAAGCCCATCTTCATATCCATCCTCGGCCCGGACGCGGAAAAACTGACCGAGATCTCGCAAAGCGTGATGAAACAGGTGGCCAAGATCAAGGGCATCACCGATCTCGAAAGCAGCGAGCGCGGCGCCAATCCCACCGTCTCGGTGAGGATCAACAACGAACTGGCGAGCGACCTGGGGCTATCGACCGCGCGGATCGGCCGCGCGTTGCGGCCGCTGATCTCGGGCGATACCATTTCGCACTGGCAGGCGGCCGACGGCCAGAACTACGACGTCATCGTGCAGTTGCCCAAGGCCGGCCGGCGCGTCGCCGGTGACCTCGGCGATCTGTACATGACCAGCAGCCGCAGCAACGCCGACGGCACACCGCAAATGGTGGTGCTGCGCCAGGTGGCCGACTTCGTACCGACCTTCACCGCGCAACAGGTGAAACGCCTCGACCTGCAACGCCGCATCTCGCTCTATGCGGGGGTGGAAGGCCGTCCCTCCGGCGACGCCGGCAGCGAGGTACAGGAATTGCTGAAAAAACTCGAACCCGGCCTGCCGCCCGGTTATCGCTTCAATGTGGGCGGGCAGCAACAGGAAATGAACGAGTCCTTCATCGCCATGCTGGCCGCGCTGGCGATGGCGGTGATTTTCATCTACCTGATCCTGGCCTCGCAGTTCGCGAGCTTCCTGCAACCGCTCGCCATCATGGCTTCGCTGCCACTGGCGCTGATTGGCGTGTTCCTGGCGTTATTGCTGACCGGCACTACGCTCAACCTGTTCTCGATGATCGGATTCATCATGCTGATGGGTCTCGTCACCAAGAACGCGATCCTGCTGGTGGATTTCACCAACCAGGGCCTGCGCGAGGGAAAGACCCGCCATCAGGCCATACTCGACGCGGGCCAGGTACGGCTCAGGCCGATCCTGATGACGACGCTCGCCATGGTGTTCGGTATGCTGCCCATGTCGCTGGGTCTCGGCGACGGCGGCGAAACTCAGGCGCCGATGGGCCGCGCCATCATCGGCGGCGTGATCACCTCCACCTTGTTGACGCTGGTGGTGGTGCCGGTGCTGTATACCTACCTGGACAGTCTCGGTGCGTGGTTCAAGAACCGGTTGACGCGAAAGCCCGCCGCTGCCGTCGGCGCGGGCGCGGAGACGGTGTTGGCCAGCAAGCGGCTCGACTAGCGCCGACCGTCGCCCCCCGTATCGGCGACGGCAATTGCGGTGAGTCGCTGGCTGCGCGTCAACGCCGCGATGGTCGAGTTCTCGGGGAAGGTCACGACCCGGTTGCGGCCGGTATCCTTGGCGGTGTAGAGCGCATCGTCGCTGCGACCGATGAGGCCGGCAATGTCGTTGCCGTCCTCTTCGCGCAAGCAGGCCACACCGGCGCTGACCGTTACCGCGATCAATCGCGTGCTGCTCTTGCGCGCGCGGAACGGGGTGCGCCGCACCGCATCGCGAATCCGCTCGGCCAAGTGAAAGGCGCTTTCGACCGGCACATCCGGCAGCAATACGCAAAACTCCTCGCCGCCGTAGCGGACCAGCAAATCTTCCCTGCGCAACGATTCCTTGACGATAGCGGCAAAATTCTTCAGCACGTCGTCGCCGGTCAGGTGGCCGTGCTGATCGTTGATCCGCTTGAAGTGGTCGAGATCGAACATGATCATCGACAATGGCGTTTGTGAGCGGCGTGCCCGGGAAATTTCCTTTTGCGCCAATTCGACGAAGGTACGGCGATTAAAGGTTCCCGTCAGCGGATCAACCACGGCCAGCTTTTTCGCCGACTCTTCGGCGGCCTCCATGTGGAGCACCAGGAAGCCGACCGAAATAATCAGGATGACGGCATTGCCGGCGAGGAATACCATCGCCTGGAACCAGCCCGGTGCCAACAGCGAACTGACGGTGGAGGGATCGATGATCGCCATCAACGCGCGCACCACCAGGGCCGCGCCGCCGAGCATGAAACCCGCCATCATCAAGGTTCTGGCGGCGTGTCGTTCGCCGTGATGGAATCGTTGCAACAGCAGCGCCAGCCCCAGCAGCCCACCGCCGAAAAGGACCCCGCTAACCAGCACCCGCGTCGCATAGGAGTGCTGCATTAACGCATACAGTACCGCTACCAACAGCGGCGGCAGGACATGCCACCAAGGCGAAAGACTGCGCTGGTAGAACTCCAGGATTGCCGCCGCCATCAGCGACAGCGTGAGGGAAAACAGCGCGTTCGAGACGATCACTGACAGCCAGTCCGGCACTTGCCCGCGCGCGGCGAACAGGGCAAACATGGCCGACTGCACCGCCAGCGCCGCCGTCCACTTGCCGAGGCCGTTGCGAAAGCGCGGCCCGACCGTAATCCACAGCGACGCCGCCAGCACGAAGCTGGTGACGATCATCACGACAAAAATGGTGCGTACGTCGAGCATTGCGGACATTGAGGGCATATTGACCCACTGTATGCGCAATCGCCGACAACGACTGTGCGGCAGTTCTCAGCCCATGTAAATTCTTGTTACTTGCCGGAACCGGCCAGGATGCGTGCCATCACGCTGGCGCGATCGTGCGCATCGAGTCGGGCAAACAGCTGCTTGACGTGATAACTCGCCGTATTGCGACTGATGTTGAGCGCCTCGGCAATCTCGACATTCGATTTTCCCTGCACGATCGCGAGCGCCACCTCGCGCTGCTGCAAAGGCATGTCGATGGTGAGCATCGCGTCGGCAAAACGCAGCAACTGCGATTCTCTCGGCCGAATGTGAATGGCGATTTCGGTGGCCTTGCCGCGCAGCTCGGTGAGGGCGTACGCCGACATCTCGAAGGTGCCGGCTACGGTGCGTTGCTGTACGCGAGGCGGCGGGCAGTCCCCGCCCAGCATGGCTTCCTGCAGCATGGTGATCAAATGCGGAATCGGCGCCGGCGCCGTGCTGCCGGCCACCAGCGGCAGCGACTTGGGGCCGGGCAGGCCATGGGTCGCTTTCGACAGCAGCAGCAGCGATGAGGCGTTCCCGGAGCGTATTTCCGCGCTTGCCGAAACGACCACCAGTCCCTCAATACCGTCTTCCTTGTGGGCATCGTCAATCGCGATCGGTCGCCGCACCGCGTGGGCCACGTACTTGCTGATTTGCCCGATGTCCTGCCGCTCGTGCTCCTCGAAGGCCTTGCTGGCCTTGTCCCGATACAGGGACAACAGGCCCAGCGCGTCCCCCTGGTCGCGGATCACCGCGTGCAGAACGTGATACGCATCCAGCGTGCGCAGGATTTCGTCGTAGTACGCAGAATTGAGAAGCTTGGTGTCGGGCGCGCCGCTGGTAACGATTTCGGAGGCCTTGGCGCGCTTGAGGAATCCCTTGCGAAAAGGAAATTCGGGGCCGTCGTAGTGGCGTTCGAAATACAGGTTCATGACATCGGGCGCCAGCATGCGTTCGGCGAACAGGTGGGTCATGTCGCCCTTCGCATCGACCCAGAAAAAGCCGGCCGAATCGCAAGGGACCAGTTGTCGAATCGATCGCAACAGCGTCGGCATCGCCGATTCCGCCGTCACGCCCAGGCAGGACAGTTGGCGGATGTGGGCGCGAATGGCGTCCTGCTTGCGCACTAGAGCGTATCTCCGTTGACGACTTCCACCGGAGTCAGCGCGGGTATCCGGTACACCTGCTGCGGCCTCGACAGGCCTTTCAGCACCAGGGACCCCATCGCCAGCATGGCGACGCTGCCGTCCACTTCGGCGTGCACGCGTTGCGAAAGCCAGATTTCCCCGGCCGCTGCCTCCGCACACAGGCGGGCGGCGACATTGGTCACGGTGCCGATGGCGCCGTAGTCGATGCGTTCTTCGAAACCGATTGCGCCTAGCGTCGCATAACCGAGCGCCACGCCAAGCCCGACACCGAGGCGAAAACCCTGTTGCTGCCAGCGCGCAGACAATGCGTCGGCTGCATCGCGCATGGCGAGCGCCATATCGACGGCGCGCCTGGCCGGATCGGGGATCGGCACCGGATCGTTCAGGAATACCATCAACCCGTCCCCGGTAAAGCGCTCCAGCGTGCCACCGAAGCGCTGAATCACCTGTCCCATGGCCTTGTGGTATTCGTGCAAGCAGGTCATCAGGACTTCCGGTTCGGCCGTTTCGGCGAACGCAGTGAATCCGCGCAAATCGGCGAACACGACCGCGATCTCGCGCCGGTGCGTGAGCAGCGGGTCGCTTGCACCCCCCGCCACCACCAGATCGGCCAGCTGCGGTGACAGGAAGCGCTTTAGCCGGGCAAGCTTCGCATTCTTGGCGACTTCCTCTTCAATGCGTGTTTCCAGGCTGCGGTTGAGCTCGGCCAGCTCCCGGGCCTGCGCCTGGGTCTGGTCGTACAGGTGCTTTACCCGCAACAACGACCGCACCCTGGCGAGCAATTCCGGTGCGTGAATCGGCTTGGCCAGGAAATCGTCCGCGCCGGCCTCCAGGCCCTTGACGCGCTCCTGCTGCGGATCGAGCGCCGTCACCAGCACGATCGGCAGCATACCGTGGCGCACGTCCGCGCGCAGGCGCCGGCACACTTCAAAGCCGTCCAGTCCCGGCATCATCACATCGAGCAGCACCAAATCCGGCGCATTTCGTTCGACTTCCGCCAACGCCGCTTCACCGCCGTATGCGGCGACCGCCCGGTAGCCGTGTACCGACAGCAAATCGACCAGCAGGCGCACGTTGGGCTCGTGATCGTCCACGACCAGAATGCAGCTGTCCGTGATTTCGGAAATTTTCGCTAGCGCCATGCCCCTCTCCGGGCTCGTTTTTGAACACAACACGCGATTCCTGTCGACTCTATGGGTCGATCATAGGGGAATCTTCGCACTACCCCCAATCGGGGATTCCCTCATGCGGCGATAAATTGTTTCACCTCCATCAGAAATGCCTTGAGATTGAGCGGCTTGGGATGAAATCCGTCAAACCCCGCATTGCGGACCTTTTCGCGGTCCTTGTCCATCACCGAAGCCGTCACCGCGATCACCGGCGTTTTGGCAATGGCGCCGTCATCGCGAATTTCCTGCAATGCCTGCACCCCGGACATGCCGGGCAAGTGGATATCCATCAATACCAGCGAAGGATGATGGGTGCGGATCAAGGCTATCGCCACTTCGCCGCGGTCGGTCTCGACGATGTCGTAGCCCTGAAACGCGAGCACGTCGCGCATCAGGCGGCGGCTCTTTTCATCGTCTTCGACAATCAATATCAGTTTCTTTGGCAGCATTTTCCCTCTCAGCACTACGCTTCCGGCAACTTGTTGGCGGGCAGGTCGACAACAAAAGTGGCGCCCTTGCCCAACTCGCTCTCGACAAAAATCCTGCCGCCGTGCAATTCCACGAACTGTCGCGACAGCGCCAGCCCGAGGCCGGTTCCCTCGTGTTTGGCGCTACCGCTACCCGGCAGCTGGCGAAATTCCTGGAAAATGGTCTCCTGGTCTTCGGCGGCGATACCCGGTCCGTTGTCGGCAACCCGGATCCGGACCCCATTTGTAACACGAACGAGGCCCACCTGTACCCACCCGTCCGGGTGGGAAAATTTGACCGCGTTGGACAAAAGATTGATGAGGACTTGCTTCACTTTTCGCTCATCCGCGACGATTTCTCCCACTTCCGGGGCAAAATCGACGCCTAATTTGATGTTTTGGCGCCTTGCGCGCTCCCGGACCAGCGTTAAGGCGTTTTCTACCGTGGCCGGCAGCGAAAAGCGCGTGAATTCGAGTTCCATATGCCCGGCTTCGACCTTGGCGATGTCCAGGATATCGTTGATCAGCGACAAAAGGTGCTGGCCGGACGAATGAATATCGCGTACGTATTCTTTTTGCTTGTCGTTGAGTTCACCGAAATACTCCTCCCGCAACACGTCCGAAAAGCCGATGATGGCGTTGAGCGGCGTACGCAGCTCGTGGGAAATGTTGGTCAGGAACTCGCTCTTGTGCCGGTTGGCGAGATGCAGCTCGGCCGTCTTTTCGGCCACCTTCTGTTCCAATCCCGTCGTGTACTCCTCGAGCTGGCCGGCCATACGATTGAATTCCTGTGCGAGCATGCCGATTTCGTCGCCGGAGCGGATGTCGATGCGGGTCGTCAGGTCGCCTTTGCCGAAGCGCTCCGCTCCGGTCTTCAAGCGCATGATCGGCGCCGTGAACGCGCGCGCCAGCAGATAACTGGCCGCAAAGGCCAGCAGCAAGCCCACCAGCAGGAACCAAAGAGACCGCCGCAACGTATCGAAAACGCTCTTCAGCGCCTCGCTGTACGGCTGCTCGGCGACCACCCACCAGCCGGTCGGCTCGATGTATATCGCGCTGGCTAGAACGCTGCTGCCATCCATGCTGCGCAGGTCGTGCAGCGCCAGGCTATGGTCGCTGGAAGCTTCCGCCTGCCGCATGGCGTCGGTGGGCAGGCGGCCGGAGAGATCCGTGTCACGCAGGACCAGACTGAGATTGGGGTGCGCAACCAGCCGATAGCGGCTGTCGACGACATAGACGCGACCCGCGTCGCCGACCTTCATTTGCGCAACGACGTCGGTGACAAACTTCAAGTTGATTTCCGCCACGCTGACCCCGCTTTGCGGTACCGGCGCGCGCAGGGCCAGGTTGACGAATGGCAGGTTGCCTTCCCGCAGTTCGGTGTTCGAATACCATTTCCCGGCATTGCCGATTCGACCGGCCGCCGCCATCCCGGCCATGGTCGGCACGGCATCGGTGGTATTCGGCTCGATACGCGAGACCCGGATTGCGGTCTTGCCCTTCTCATCGATGTGTTCGATCGAAACAATCGCCGGCGTCAGTTTCATTAGACGCTCGTACTCGTTGACGCGGTCGTCCGTGGTCAGCACACCGCTGCCCCAGGCCAGGCTGTCCACCGCCAGCAGCTGCTTTTCCTGGTATTCGATGAACGCGGCGATGCGATTGGCGGCCAGACGCGCCTCGGCCGACTGCAACTCGGCAATACGTTGCTTGTTTTCGACAAAAGCGAAATAAACCTGTGGAACGCTGATGCAAAGCAGCAGGAAGGCGACGAATCCACTCAGGAACCAGAAGTAGCGGCGCTGAAGAATGGAAGCAGTCGGACGTTTGACGCGCAACGGGTTCCTCACGTCAGCACCTGGTCGGCCAGCAACAGCAGGCGCTTGGAAGGTTTGATGCCGGCTGCATGGCAGGCCGGCAAATTCAGTCCTAATCGAAAGCGGCTCGACTGCACTACCGAAATTTGGTCGATAGGAACGCCGTCCAGGACCAGCCTTGCCTGTTCGGCCAGCACATCGTGGCTATCGCTCGCATCGGGTTCATATGCCGCCATCGCACCCAGTTTCAGCAGGTGCAGTCGGGCATGAATGACGGGCTTTTTCAATCTCGCCAGCATCGGCACGGACTGTGCTGCGTAGGCAAAAGTGATTTTGGTGTACGGCACATCCCAGGCATCCACACGGCGCGCTTCGGGTAACTCCAGTACCATTTCCAGATCGGTCGGCGTCACGACGTGAAATGGCTGAACCAGCAAGTTGCTTTTGGCGGCAAACGGGTTCGCGAGTCCCTCTTCCTGCCCGGCTTCATTCTGCAACTTTCCTATCACCCGAATCCCGGGCGCCAGCCGCAACAGGAATTCGTGCCGCTTGAATTCGGTGCTCGGACCCAGCGTATAACCGGTCATACCCAGGCGCGGCGCGGCCAGCGAATCCACCATTTTCTCGGCAAGCGGGTCATCCACCGAAAAAAACAGCAGCGGAAGGCCAAAGTTGCAATCCCGAAGCCTCAATGCAAAACCCGAATTGGCGCCGATCAATATGTCAGGCTTGTGTGCCATGATTCTTTCCCGCGAGCCCGGCAACAGCAAGTCCGTCGAGCGATCGAACAATTCCATTCTCACGTCCGGCCGAACCGCGCCGGTAAATCTACGCGCAAACGCCGCCTGCAGGCGGGCGAAAACGCTATCTCGCCCCCGGGCCTTTACTTCCACCCATAGCACTACCGGCCGTCGCGCGGCCTCCGCGCCCAGAACACGTTCGCCGGCAAGCATGCCTCCGACGACCGACAGGAGAATTGCTCTTCGACCCGGGTTCATCGAGAGGCAAATGGGCCGGCGTGAACCACCGACGCTTCTTGCTGCTTCAACCTCATGTCAGCACCTGGTCGGCGAGCTTCAGCAAACTCTTTGGCGGATTGACGCCGGCGGCGCGGCAAGCCTTCAAATTCAGCCCGAATCGAAACAGCGATGATTGCACCACCGGAATTTGCTCCAGGGCAACGCCGTCGAGCAATAATTTCGCCTGCGTCGCCAGAACATCGAAGCAATCTTCACCGTTCGGCTCGTACGCCGCCATTCCCCCCAGCGGCAATAGGCGCATACGGGCGTGGATAACCGGTTTGTGCAAGCGCGCCAACATCGGCACGACCTGTTCACCGTATTTGAAAACGAGTTCGGTATACGGAATATCCCATGCGTCCACTTGTTGCGCCGCTTTTTGTTCCAATACGCGCACAAGTTCATTGATGGTGCGGGCGCGAAACCGGCGAATCTCCAACTTGCGCTCGCTAGCTAGTTGCCCTGCTTTGTTGCTTTGTAACCCCTCGTGCACTTCGGCCACGTCCTTAATGATTTGCCCCATGATTCGGCATCGCGGAGCCAATCGCAACAACAACTCCTGCCGCTTATGTTCTGTACTCAATCCCAATGTATAGCCAGTCATGCCCAGGTGCGGTTTGACCAGAGAGTCCACCATGCCCACTGCGAGCGGATCATCGACCGAGAAGAACAGAATCGGCAGGCCAAGATTGAATTTGCGCAATCCCAGCGCTGCCAACGAATTTGCCCCGATCAAGATAGTTGGTCGCAAAGCTTCAATTTGCATACGAAAAGCCGATGTAGCGATTTCGTTCTCGTCGCTAAAAAGCAGCATTTGAATATCCGGCAGCAGTGCTGGCGAAAAGACTTTGCCAAAGGCCGCCTTCAACTTTGCCAGGACCTGATCGCGCCGCGGAGCATTAATCTCCACCCAGATGACTACCGGCCGTGCCGGCAGATCGCCCGCAATTGCCCTCCCGCCTGCCAAGGTGGCAAGGGCTAGGGAAGCAATGATTTGGCGCCGCATTGAATTCATAGGTCTGGCAGTGTGCAAAAAAAAACGGGGGGCGGCAATTGCCTGGCTGTAAATATCACGCTGCCCCGGGTCAGAGG
>CAZCKI010000015.1:0-15415 GCA_964498815.1 uncultured Burkholderiales bacterium | reverse complement strand
GGAGAATTTGCAATGGATCACCGAAAAATCGGCGCTACACTCGCATATCTCGTGTTGAGCGCCATCGGCATCGCAGCATGGCAGCCGGCCTATGCCAGGGGTGAACTGGTGGGTGTGTCGTGGTCTAATTTCCAGGAGGAGCGCTGGAAGCGGGACGAGGCCGCCATCAAGGGAGCGCTCAATGCCGCCGGCGTCCGCTACCTGTTCTCCGATGCCCAGGGCTCCAACGAAAAGCAGCTCGCCGACATCGAAGCCCTGATCACCTGGGGCGCCAAAGCGATCATCATCGTCGCGCAAGATGCCAGTGCCATATTGCCGGCGGTGAACAAGGCCAAGGAGGCGGGTATTGCGGTGATTGCCTACGATCGATTGATACAGGACAGCGGTGTGCTGTACCTGACTTTCGACAATGTCGAAGTGGGTCGCATGCAGGCACGCGCGCTGCTGGCCGTGAAAGCCAAGGGGAACTTTGTATTCATCAAGGGTTCTCCCACCGATCCGAATGCGAATTTCCTCAATAGCGGGCAGCGCGAGGTAATGAAAACGGCGATGGACAAAGGCGACATCAAGATCGTCGGTGAGCAATATACGGATGGCTGGGCGCCGGAAAACGCGCAGAAAAACATGGAGCAGATCCTCACCAAGAACAGCAATAAGGTGGACGCCGTGGTGGCCTCCAACGACGGCACCGCCGGCGGCGTGGTGGCGGCCTTGCGCGCGCAAAACATGGTCGGCATTCCGGTTTCGGGTCAGGACGGCGACGTGGCGGCGCTCAACCGCGTGGCCAAGGGAGAACAAACCGTTTCGGTATGGAAGGACGCGCGGGAACTCGGCAAGACGGCGGGAAATTTTGCCGTGCAGATGGCGGCCGGCGCCAAACTCGCCGAACTGAAGGGTGCAACTGTTTGGAAAGGCGGAAGCCAGAAGCTCTCCATTCCTTCCGTCTTCCTGAAGCCCTTGTCGATCACCAGGGAAAATCTCAAAGTCGTCATCGATGCCGGCTGGGTGACCAAGGCGCAAGTTTGCGCGGGGGTCGATGCCGCCAAGGCGCCGGCCGCTTGTAAATGAATTCCTGACGACCGCCATGCCTACCTGGTTGCGCTCCGGCCTGAACAGAGCCGGTTTCGACGCGCGTTTTACTTCGCTGGCGCTGGCGTTGGCCCTGATCTGGGCCGCGCTGGCCTTCGCCACCGAGGGTATTTTTCTTTCGCCGCGCAATTTGTACAACCTGTCCATCCAGACCTGCGTCACCGCCATCATGGCCTGCGGAATGGTCTTCATCATCGTCGCCCGGCAGATCGACTTATCGGTGGGTTCGCAGATGGCCTTCACCGGCATGTTGATCGCCTATGCCCAGGTCGAATGGCTGGGCGCCGAGACGCCGTTCGCCTGGCTGCTGTCGATCGCTTTCGGCGTAGTGGCCGGCGTGATGCTGGGAGCCTTTCAAGGCTGGTGGGTGGCCTATCGCGGCGTGCCGGCATTCGTGGTTACGCTGGCGGGCTACCTGATGTTTCGCGGCGCGGCCTTCCTGGTCGCGGACGGCCAGACTCTGGCGCCGCTGTCCACCACCTATCAGCGCATCGGCGGCGGCATCCAGGGTTCGATCGGTCCGGCGTGGAGTTGGGCCCTGGGCGGCTTGGCCTGCGTTTTGGTGATTGCGCAATCGGTCTATGCGCGCCGTTCGCGCGCACGCTATAACGCGGCCACCACGCCGTTGTGGGCCGATGGCTTGAAGGCGCTGACCATTTGTGCGACATGCCTCGGCTTCGTCGCCGTGGTCTGCGCTTATCCCGATCCGGGCAGCACCACGGCGAACGGGGTCCCGGTGGGAAAGGGCATCGGCATACCGGTACTGATTCTCATCGCGGTGGCCCTTGCACTCAGCATCGTCGCGCAGCGCACGCGATTCGGCCGCCACGTGTTTGCGTATGGCGGCAATCCCGAGGCTGCCATGTTGTCGGGTTTGCCCACCCAGGGCGTGCTGTTGAAGATCTTCATGCTGATGGGCGCGCTGGCGGCGGTAGCCGCCGTGATCACGACCTCGCGTTTGAATTCCGGCACCCATTCGATCGGCCAGATGGCCGAGCTCTATGTGATCGCCGCTACCGTCATCGGCGGCACCTCGCTGGCCGGCGGCACCGGCACCATCGCGGGCGCCATCGTCGGCGCGCTGCTGATCCAGAGCCTTGACAACGGCATGGTGCTGATGGATGTCTCCAGCGCCAAGCGGCAGATCTTCATCGGCCTGATCCTCATCGGTGCGGTCTGGTTCGACGGTCTTTACACCCGCAGGCAGGCGCTATGACGGCCCTGGTCGAGATCGATGCGCTGAGCAAGCATTTCGGCGGCATACAGGCTGTTGATCGCGTGACATGCACCCTCAACGAAGGCGAGGTGGTCGGCCTGCTGGGCCACAACGGCGCCGGCAAGAGCACCTTGATCAAGGTGCTCTCCGGCGTTTTTCCCGCCGACGAGGGGCGCATCCTGGTGCGAGGCGTGGAGCACAAATTCGACAGCCCGCGCGATGCGCGCGCAGCCGGCATCGAGACCATCTACCAGACCCTGGCGCTGGCGGAAAACCTGGATGCGCCGTCCAATCTTTTTCTCGGTCGCGAATTGCTGACGCCCTGGGGAACCCTGGACACCGACCGCATGGAGCACGAGGCACTGCAGATCATCTCGCGCCTGAATCCGAATTTCCGCGACATGAAGATCCCCGTACGTGCCATGTCCGGCGGGCAGCGCCAGACCGTGGCCATTGCCCGTGCCCTGTATTTCAACGCCCGCATCCTCATCATGGACGAGCCCTGTGCCGCGCTGGGTCCCGCCGAGACCCGCATGGTGCAGGACACCATACGCTGCCTGAAAGGCGAGGGCATCGGCATTTTTCTCATCAGCCACGATATGAGCGATGTGTTCGAGGTCTGCGACCGCGTCACCGTGATGAAGAGTGGCGCCGTGGTCGATACCGTGCGCGTGGCCGATGTGACGCAGGAAGAGGTGCTGTCCATGATCATCCTCGGCCAGAAGCCGGCCGCCCCGGCGGAAATGCGCGCATGAGCGCGACTAGGCGTTTTCGCCGTTTGCTGCTCACCGGCGCCGCCGGCGGACTGGGCCGGGTGCTGCGGCTGCGTCTGAAAAATTACTGCGATTGCCTGCGCGTCAGCGACATCGTCGATCTGGGCACGGCGGCGGCGGGCGAAGAGTTGCAGGTCGCGCCGCTGGAAAACAAGATGGCGGTGCGAACCTTGCTGGACGGCGTCGATGCCGTCGTGCACCTGGGCGGCATTTCCACCGAGCAGCCCTTCGAAAGCGTCATGCCGGCCAATATCCTCGGTGTATTCCACCTTTACGAGGCCGCGCGAATCCAGGGCGTCAGGCGCATCGTCTTCGCCAGCTCCAATCACGCCACCGGTTTTTACCGGCAGGACGAGACCATAGATCCCTCTGTGCCCATGCGCCCGGACAGCTACTACGGACTGAGCAAGGCCTTCGGCGAAAACCTGGCGCAGTTTTACTTCGACCGCCACGGCGTGGAAACGGTGAGTCTGCGCATCGGCTCCTCCTATCCGGAGCCGCGCGACCGGCGCATGCTCGCCACCTGGTTGAGCTATGACGACCTGGAGCGGCTGGTGCTTGCCGCCCTTACTGCTGCCGACGTCGGCCACACCGTCGTGTACGGCATGAGCGACAACCGGCCGGTTTGGTGGAAAAACCCCGGCGCACAACGCATCGGCTATGAAGCGCGTGACAGTTCCGAAATGTTCCGCGCAGCCGTTGAGCAACGTCAGCCCAAGTTGGACCCGGCCGAGCTTGCCGCCAAGTATCAGGGCGGTCCATTCGTGGCGATGGGTCCGTTCTGAGAATTTTGGCTCAGACTTTTGACGAAACGAATATGGACATCGGACCCAAAATCACCTTCGCCCCCAACGCGCGCCTGCCCGATGCGAACATCGAAGTGCTCGACGAGCGCTTCCTGAAGTTGCGCCTGTTTTCCTCGACGCTGGAGCAGCTCGCCACCGGCTTTCATTGGGCAGAGGGGCCGGTATGGTTCGGCGATGGACGTTTCCTCTTGTTCAGCGATATTCCCAACAACCGCATCCTGCGCTGGGACGATTGCTCGGGCGCGCTGAGCGAGTTCCGCAAACCCTCCAACAACGCCAACGGCCTCGGGCGCGACCGGCAAGGTCGGCTGCTCACCTGCGAGCACCTCACCCGACGCGTCACCCGCACCGAATACGATGGCCGCATCACCGTGCTGGCCGACAATTACCAGGGCAAGCGCCTCAATTCCCCCAACGATATCGTCTGCAAGTCCGACGGCAGCGTCTGGTTCAGCGATCCGGCCTTCGGTATTTCCGGCCATTGGGAAGGTGAACCTGCGGCCAGTGAATTGCCGCACGGCGTCTATCGCATCGACCCCACAAACGGCGAACTGAAAATGGTGATCGAGGACTTGCAAGGTTCCAACGGCCTGGCCTTCAGTCCCGACGAAAAGATTCTCTATGTGGTCGAAAGCCTGGCTACGCCCCATCGCAAGATCTGGGCCTACGACGTGGACGGCAGCACGCTGAAGAACAAGCGCCTGTTCATCGATGCCGGCGGCCCCGGCGCCTACGACGGCATTGCGCTCGATACCCAGGGCAATGTTTGGTGCGGCTTCGGCGGCAATAGCAAGCTCAATACGCCCGACGGCTCGCTGGACGGCGTGCGCGTGTACGACCCCCAAGGTCGAACCTTGGGCCACATCCACCTGCCCGAGCGTTGCGCCAATCTTTGCTTCGGCGGCGCCAAGAATAATCGCCTGTTCATGGCCAGCAGCCACTCGCTGTACGCCTTGCACGTCAACGCCTGCGGAGCGGTCTGAGCATGCAATACCGCCTGCTCGGCCGCACCGGCTGGAACATCTCCACCGTGAGCTTCGGCGCCTGGGCTATCGGCGGCACCTGGGGCCCGGTCGACGATGCGGAATCGATGGCGGCCCTGCATCGTGCGCTGGACTTGGGAGTAAATTTTTTCGATAGCGCCGACGTCTACGGCGACGGCCGCAGCGAGCGGCTGTTGGGACAGCTGCGACGCGAGCGCAGCGAACCGTTTTATGTGGCGACCAAAGCCGGCCGGCGTTTGAATCCGCACGTTGCCGAGGGTTACAACCGCGCCAATCTGACGGCCTTCGTTGAGCGCAACCTCAAAAACCTCGGCGCGGAGGCGCTGGACCTGCTGCAGCTGCATTGCCCGCCCACGCAGGTGTTTTACATGCCCGAGGTGTTCGAGGTGCTGGACGACTTGGCCAAGGCCGGCAAGCTGCGCCATTACGGCGTGAGCGTGGAAAAGGTGGAAGAGGCTCTCAAGGCCATCGAATTTCCCGCCGTGCAGTCGGTGCAAATCATCTACAACATGCTGCGCCAACGGCCGGCAGAAAGGCTGTTCGCGGAAACCCGGCGGCGCGGTGTGGGCATATTGGCGCGCCTGCCCCTGTCCTCGGGCCTCCTCACCGGCAAGCTTACGCGCGACAGCACCTTCGCCGCCGACGACCACCGCCAGTTCAACCGCGAAGGCGCCGGTTTCGACCGGGGCGAGACTTTCTCGGGACTGGACTATCACACCGGCCTGGAAGCGGTCGAGGCATTGCGACCGCTGGTTCCCGCCGGATGCAGCATGGCGCAAATGGCACTGCGCTGGATTCAGATGCACCCAGCGGTAACTTGCAGCATTCCCGGCGGCAAGCGCGCGACCCAGGTCACCGAAAACATGGTGGCGGCCGATTTGCCACCGCTGTCCGAGGACACCATGCAGGCCGTAGCGGAGATTTACCAGCGCTACGCCAAACCGCTGGTGCATTCCCGCTGGTAAAAAATGCGTTCGCTGTTTCCCAGGAGATCGGTTATGCATCGTTATCTGTTAGCGGCAGTCCTGTTGTTGGCCCAGGCGGTCCAGGTGGTATTGGCCGCCGAGCCAGCCTATCGCGATCTCAGCCGCAGCTTCGAGGCGCGCGCGGCCGATCTGGTGTCGCGCATGACGCTGGAGGAAAAAGTTTCGCAACTGCGCAACGATGCCGCCGCCATTCCGCGTCTCGACGTGCCGGCTTACGAATGGTGGAACGAGGCCCTGCACGGCGTGGCCCGCGCCGGCAGCGCGACGGTGTTTCCACAGGCCATCGGCCTGGCCGCGAGCTTCGATCCCAGCCTGATGCGCGAAGTGGCGACCGCCATCGGCGACGAGGCACGCGCCAAGCACCACGAATTCGCCAACCGCGGGCTGCGCAAGCGCTACCAGGGCCTGACCTTCTGGTCGCCCAATATCAACATCTTCCGCGACCCGCGCTGGGGTCGCGGCCAGGAAACTTATGGCGAGGACCCTTATTTGACGGGACGGCTCGGCGTGGAGTTCGTCCGGGCCCTGCAAGGCAACGACCCCAAGTACGTGAAAGTGTTCGCCACCGCCAAGCACTTCGCCGTGCACAGCGGCCCCGAATCCGATCGACACCATTTCGACGCGCGGCCTAGCGAACGCGATCTGTACGAGACCTACCTGCCGGCGTTCCACGCGCTGGTGACCGAGGGCAAGGTGGGCTCGGTGATGGGAGCCTATAACCGCGTCAACGGCGAGTCGGCCTCGGCCAGCCCGCGCCTGTTGCAGCAGGTCCTGCGCGAGGACTGGGGTTTCAAGGGTTATGTGGTCTCGGACTGCGATTCCATCGACGATATTTTCCGCAATCACAAACTCGTCGGCACAGCCGAAGAAGCGGCAGCTCTGGGGGTACGCAACGGCTGCGATCTGGATTGCGGCAAGACCTACGATGCGCTGGTCAATGCGGTGAAGCAGGGTTTCATCAAGGAGTCCGAAATCAGCGCGGCGGTACAGCGCCTGATGCTGGCGCGTTTCCAGCTCGGCCTGTTCGACCCACCGGACAAGGTGCGCTGGGCGCAGATTCCCTATAGCGTCAATCAGTCTGCCGAGCACGACCGCCTGTCGCGGCGCGCGGCGCAGGCTTCGATGGTGCTGCTGAAAAACGACAAGGTGTTGCCCCTGTCGAAAAACATAGCCACGCTGGCCGTGATCGGCCCGACCGCCGACGAGCTATCCGCCTTGCTCGGCAATTATTACGGCACACCGGCCGCGCCGGTCACCGTCTTGCAGGGTATACGCGCGGCGGTCGGCGCCAATACCAAGGTGATCTACGCGCGCGGCGCTGACCTGGTCGAGGGCCGCGACGATCCGCGCGCCGAACCGCTGATCGAGTCGCGCTACCTCACCCCGGCGCCGGGCTCGGGGACGCGCGGCCTCAAGGGCGAATATTTCCACGGCGTCGACCTCGCCGGCGAGCCGGCCCTGACGCGCATCGATCCCCAGGTCGATTTTCGCTGGGACCGCGGCTCGCCCACCGACGACCTAGTGGCGCGCGGCGAAATGCGCGTAGCCCAAGCTCTGGAGAACGACCGTTTCAGCGTGCGCTGGAGCGGCTATCTGCTGCCGCCGGTGTCGGGGCGTTACGATCTCACCGTGGCGGCCGACGACGGCCTCCGTTTGTTCATCGACGATAAGCTGGTGCTCGATAGCTGGACCAAGGTATCGCGCCTGCAAAGCAAGACCGCAGCCGTCGATCTGGTTGCGGCCCAGCCCGTCAAAATCCGCGTCGAGTACTTCGAGGAACAGAAGGATGCGGAAGTTCGTCTCTCCTGGCATCTGCCCGGCGCCGGGGACATCCGTGCCGAAGCACTCGCTGCCGCCAACGCGGCGGATGCCGTGGTGTTCGTCGGCGGTCTCACGGGCGACGTGGAAGGCGAGGAGATGCGCGTGAGCTATCCGGGTTTTGCCGGTGGCGATCGCACCGACCTCAGGCTGCCGGCCACCCAGAGACGCCTGCTGGAAGCGCTGCAGGCCACCGGCAAACCGGTGATCCTGGTGCTGACCGCCGGTTCGCCGGTGGCCATCGATTGGGAGAAGGCCAATCTCTCCGCCATTCTGATGGCCTGGTACCCGGGCCAGCGCGGTGGCTCCGCCGTGGCCGATGTGCTGTTCGGCGACGCCAATCCCGCCGGACGACTACCCGTCACGTTCTACAAGGCTTCAGAGCAACTGCCGGCTTTCGACGACTACAATATGGAAGGTCGCACCTACCGTTATTTCCGGGGGGAGCCGCTATATCCCTTCGGTTTCGGCTTGTCCTATACCAGCTTCGGCTACAGCCAGATGAAGCTGGATCGCCAGACTGCCCGCGGACCGCAAAAGATAAAAGCCAGCGTGATGGTCGCCAATACCGGGCAGCGCGATGGCGAGGAAGTGGTTCAGCTCTACGTCAGCGCCAAGGGATCGAAGCAGGTGCGCGCCCGCAAGGAGTTGCGCGGCGTGCAGCGGGTGGCCCTCAAGGCCGGCGAATCGAAACTCGTCAGCTTTGACCTCGTCACCAATCGGGACTTCACTTACTACAGCGAAGCGAAAAAAGCCTACGCGGTCGATCCGGGCTCGTATGAAGTGCAGATCGGCGGTTCCAGCGAAGACATTCGCGCCCGCATCAGCTTGCGCCTGAATTAAGCGGCGTTCCGCGCCCTCACTGCGTCGGTTTGGCGGCGAGGAGGGTGCCCAGCTCGGTTTCGTGGCGCAGCACCAGTTCGATCAACGCATCGTCGAAAGGCTGCTCCGCGCAATCCCTGACCAGACCGTGCTCCAGCATATGGCGCACGGTCTCTTCCATCATGCTGTGCAGCGTCCCAACCGGCCGGTGGCCGAGACGAGCCACGGCCTTCGCGCAGCTATAGGGCCGGTGCCAGTTGAATTGCGAAGGCGCATCGATGTAGCGCCGAAACACATGGGAGGGCACGGCGACGATTTTCGCTTCGACGCCGAGGATTTGCGCGATGCAGTCGTAATAGTTGCGCTGCGTGACTATTTCGCCGCCGACCGCGTTGAAGATTTGCCCGTCCGCCTGTGCTTGCGTGAAACTTGCGACCACCCAGTGGGCGGCGTCCAGGGCGTACACCGGGGTCATCAGGTTCCTGCCACCGTCGATGGTGGGGATGGGCTTGCCTTTGCTCAGACGGTCGACCAGATAGGGGCTGCGACTCCAGAGACTGGTCGTCAGAAAGCTGCGACCGAGGATATGGCTGTGGCGAAACACCGTTGCACGCGATCCCAAGCCCTCCAGTACCGCGCGCTCCGCCGCCAGCTTGCCCTTGGCGTAAGCGGTCACGGGCTGCGGCACACGTGCTTCGTCCACCGGCATCGCACCCACATTCTCGCCGTACACGTCAACGGAACTGATCAACACGACCCGGCGCGCCTCGGGGAATAGCGTCACCAGATCGTCTGCCTGCGCGGCGTTGAAGCAGATCGAATCGACCACCACTTCCGGCGCAAACTGTGCGAGCGCTACCGCCTGCTCGCGCAAAGTATTACGCTCCGCCTGCAGCCTCCGCACCGGCAGGTCGCCAAATAACGGCCGCTGCCCGCGCGAGACCACCATCACCTCGTGTCCGCCCTGGACCGAGAGTTCCGTCACCCGCGTCGAAAACGAGCCGGTGCCGCCGATGATCAGAACGCGCAAGCACCACCTCGTTTTTGTCCGTCGTCCCAGCGAAGGCTGGGACCCAGCCCATTACACAATCTGATCATAAAGGTCTGTCCAATCGGGGTTAGCGCGTTCAATCAATTCCAGTTTCCACAGGCGCTTCCAAGCCTTGATATTTTTCTCTCTTGCAATCGCCGATTCCATCGTCTCGTGAACTTCATACCAAACCAGTGTATGAACTTGATGCTCCTTTGTAAAACCTTCAGTGAGATCGCTCTTGTGCTGCCATATACGTTTGATAAAGTCTGACGTCGCTCCAACGTATAGAGTGCCGTTCCTCTGACTAGCCAGTATGTATACGCAGGGTTGCTTCAAAGTGATGTTGGGTGGACTGGGTCCCAGCCTTCGCCGGGACGACGGTTTACTGAATCCGCGGGCTTTCCGGCGGACCCAGGTAGCTTTCGCGCAGACCGCCCGCATCGACCACCATCTTCTGCAGCACCAGGCCCGAATCGACCACCCAGAATTTCAGGGTGTGCGCACCGGGACTGTCGATCTTGTGCTCGGTCACAAAGGTTACCGCGCCATCGGACACGCTGCGATTCCAGTGGGCGCGCGATTCGTCGGCGTGGATATTGACGATCTGCGGCTTCTCGTCGTCGAACGAGACCGCGTAGCGCAGGCCGGGTCCCGGCTGGAATTTCTGCGTGGGGGCGAGTGTGGTCAGCACGCGCACCTTGCCGGCGGTGAACAAGTGCATGCCGTATTCGAGGTGCATGCCGCCCACTGCGACCTCGGCCGCTGGCGCATCCACCGGCAGCGGCGTCATGCCCGACAGCGTGCGGCCGTGATCGGGAACGCGCAGCCAACTGCGCCCGCCGGAAACGATGGCCTTAGCGAAATGCTCGGCCTCGATGGACACGACGCCCTGTGTTTCGACAAAATCGGCAGCCGGTTTGATGGCTGGGGCCGGGCGGATCGGGACGCGCACCGTCATTTTTCTACCATCGGGCCCGCTGATCGTTAGCGTTACCTGCTCGGCCCCGGGCGGCACGTCCGGCCAGCGCGCGCCAACCTCGATGCGCTGCTGCCCGGCAACCTTGCCCTTAGCATGGCTCAAGGTGATCCAAGACTCGCTGGCAGTGATGCTGAAAGTGAACGGCGTCTGACCGCGATTGAATATTTCCAGATAGTGCGTTTGCGCATTGAAGGCGTCGAGCGCGGGCAGGGTAAGACTGCTCAGTCCCTTGTCGGGCCAGGCCTGTTCGCTGCCTTCCACGGCGACCCCCATGTCCGCAGCCGTCGGCAGTTGCACTTCGGTGACCGGCGGCATGGTGTTGCGCGGTGGCTGGCTCCAGCCGGTATAGCCCAGGTGGGTCTGCGACATCATGTGATTCCATTTTCCGCCGGCGATGTCCTCGTGATACCGGCGCACCAGTTCCGCGTCCAGCCGGAAGAGCTTGCGCACGCGTTCTGCTTGCTCATTGGTGGTGGCGCGTCCCTGTATGCCGTACAGACGGTTGAGGCCGGCCGCGACCATCATTTCGTTCACCACCGCAGCAGCTTTCACTGGATATAGCACCAACTGGAAGAAGGCATCGCGCTGCTTGGCCGGCAGGGCGGCGGAAATTTTTTCCGCACGCGCAGCGATTTCCCGGTATTCGGCGACGATGTTTTCGCCTTCGCGGTAGTTGATGAGGCTGTAGGTCGTCGGCTCCAGCTGCTCCGGCTTGCGACGACCGTTGTATTTTGTGTACTTCGCGACGATGTCGGCGATATCGGCCGCGTGCGCAGGCCCGAACTCACGCGTGGCCCACAGCTTCAGATATTCCGGCAGGCGCTCGGCCGGCCAGTTGGCTGGGTTCCAGGCGTAGTGCAGGAAAAATTCAATCGGCACCTCCATGGGTTTCAGGTCGCCGACGTTCACCACCCACAGGCGCGAGGCGCCGTACTGCCAGGCCAGGTGCATCTGCTCCCAGATTTTCGGGATCGGTGTGACATTGATCCATTTGTACGAACGCGGATTGCCCACGTAATCGAAGTGATAGTAGATGCCGGCACCGCCGGGACGCTTGCGCTCCTCGACGGTGGGCAGGCGGCGGTTATTTCCCCAGTTGTCGTCGCACCAGAGCAGCAGCACGTCGTCGGGCACGCGCATGCCTTTCTCGTAGTATTCCTGTACCTCTTTGTAAAGCGCCCAGACCTGCGGCACCTTCGTCACGTCCGGGTTGATTTCCCTGGCGATGATGGCTCGCTGGTCGGTGACGATGCGTTCGAGCAGGGCCACATCCGATTCTTGCGACATGGGCTTGTCGCCGTCGCCGCGCATGCCGATGGTGATGAGTTTTTCGTAGTCGCGTGTGTTGCGCAGTCCGCCGGTCCAGAATTTCCGCAGCACCTCGGCATTGCTGTCGTAGTCCCAGGCGCCGCCGCCGTTGCGGCCCCATTCTCGCTGTGCGCGCATCATCGGCTCGTGATGGGAGGTGCCCATGACGATACCGTATTCGTCGGCCAGCTTGCCGTTCAAGGGATCGTCGTCGAAAAAGGCGCTGTTCCACATCGCCGGCCAAAGATAGTTGCCGTGCAGGCGCAGGATCAGCTCGAACACTTTTTCGTAGAACGCGTGCTGGTAGCCGCCGTAGCGCTGCCTGACCCAGCCGCTGAGCGCGGGCTCCTCGTCGTTGAGGAAAATGCCGCGATACTGCACCACCGGCGCATCGCTGACTCGGGTGCCGGCCGCGATGAACACGCTCTTGTGCGGCTGGACCGGCACGTCCGCCCACCAATTCCAGGGCGATACGCCGATCTGTTCGGAAATTTCGTAGATGCCGAAAATGGTGCCGCGCTTGTCGCTGCCGGCGATCACCAGCGCGCGTTCCACCCCCGGCAGCGGCCGCACCAATGTTTGCACCAGCCAGCCTTCCCATTTTCCCTGGATAGTGGAAACATCCAGCTTGCCCGCTTTCACCAGGCCGTCGATCAGCGCACTCTTGCCGATGGTGCCGATGATGACGACATCCGCGCCTAGGGGACGAGTATTTTTTCGCAAGGCCGGGCGCGTTGCCGAGACGCGCTGGATATCGGCCTGAAGGTCCCCGGCGGCGCGGATGACGCCGGCGTAGTCGGCCGGATCGACGTACAGCGCCGCCGTCTTGCCACCGTGGGCGAGGGCGACCGCGCCGGGCGCGGTGTTGAAGATCGCAATGGGCTTCTGGCCGAGTGCGTATGCGGGCAGTGCGCCACTCAAGGCGACAAAGAGCAAAGCGCACGCAATGCTGCGGGCAAACAGGCGTCGTTTCATGGGCATCGCAAAGTAAAGGGGCGGGGCGCTACCAAATCACGGCGATCCATCACTTGCTCTTGCCCCAGCCCTTGCTGAAGCGCTTCGCCGAATTGTCCATATGCCGACGCATGGCTGCGCGCGCAGCCTTGGGGTCGTGTTTGGCGATGGCGGTGAGGACATCGCGATGCTCCTTGATGGCAATATCCCAGGTCGCATCGGTGGTGAAGTGGCGCTCGAACTGCATGAACAACGGCCCGGTGCGCTGGTCCCACAGGGTCTTGACCACCAGCACTAGGGCGCTGTTGCCGCCGGCCTCGGCGATGCGCAGGTGAAACAGGCGGTCGGCCGCCAGCGGCATGACACCTTTATTGGTTTTGTGCTCGCGCACCATCTCGTCCAGCGCGTCCTCGATAGAGCGGATCTGCGCGCGGCTCGCCTCGCGCGCGGCAAGCGCCGCGCACTCGCCCTCGATCAGCCGGCGGGCGCGTATGAGTTCGAAGGGTCCGGAATCGGCCGGCAGCGCCGCATTGCGACCGACACCGCTGCCGGAGTTGGTGACGTACACACCGGAACCGACCCGTACCTCAACATAGCCTTCGACCTCCAGCGCGATCAGCGCTTCGCGCACCGAGGGCCGGCTGACGGCCAGCTGCGTGGCCAGCTCGCGCTCCGCGGGCAGGCGCACGCCGGGCGGGTATTCGCCGCCTTCGATGAGGGTCGCGATCTGGTCGGCGATCTGGCGGTACAAGCGGCGATTGTCGACGGCTTGGATGGGCATACGCGCGGGTACGTTAAGAGAATGATTGCGGCTGGACAAGCCCAGGAGCGGGCTATACACTTTGCCGCATTGGTCAAGTGGTCAGGCCAATTATACAAGACGGTTGTGCACGACAAACGGAGAGCAAATGGCTGATCGTCTCAAGGGCAAGACCGCGCTGCTGACCGCCGCAGGGCAGGGTATGGGCCGCGCCGCCGCGCTGGCCTTTGCGCGCGAAGGCGCCAAGGTCATCGCCACCGACGTCAATGCCGCCGCCCTGCAAAGCCTGAGCGGTGTTCCCGGCATCACCTGCTCGACGCTGGACGTGCTCGACGACCATGCGGTGAATGACTTCGTGGACAAGACCGGCTCGGTCGACATCCTATTCAACTGCGCGGGCTATGTGCACCAGGGCACGATTCTCGATTGCACCGCCAAGGACTGGGACTTCAGCTTCAACCTGAACATGCGCAGCATGTACGTCATGACCCGCGCCATGCTGCCGAAAATGGTCGCCAGCGGCGGCGGTGTGATTCTCAATATGGCCTCGGTGCTGGGCGCCCGCAAGGCCGCGCCCAACCGCCTCGCCTACGCCGCCAGCAAGGCCGCCGTCGAAGGCTTCACCCGCGCGCTGGCCATCGACCACGTTAAGCAGAATATCCGCGTTAACTGCGTCTGCCCCGGCACGGTGGACACGCCCTCGTTGGGCGATCGTATCAACGCCTTCGCCGACCCGGTGCAGGCGCGCAAGGACTTCATCAATCGCCAGCCCATGGGGCGCCTCGCCACGGCGGAAGAAATTGCCGAGACTTTTGTTTACCTGGTATCGGATGAATCTTCGTTTATGACGGGGCAGGCGGTGTTTGTGGATGGGGGCATGAGTTTGTAAGCACAACTCTCAAAACTCGTCGTTCCAGCGAAGGCTGGAATCCAGTACATCGTATGTTTGAAAATGGACGGACTGGGCCCCAGCCTTCGCTGGGGCGACGGTACCTAAGCGACGTCAATGCCTGACTTAATACTGGACACTCCATGAAACTCCTGCGCCACGGCCCCCGGGGCCGCGAAAAACCCGGCCTGCTCGACGCCGGCGGCAACCTCCGCGACCTCTCCGGTGTCGTCGTGCAAATCGACGACCGCACACTCGCCCCCAAGGAACTGGCGAAGCTCAGAAAAATTAAGCCGGAGTCGCTGCCGCTGGTAAAAGGCAGCCCACGCCTCGGCGTGCCGTATGCCGGTATCAGCAAATTCATCGCCGTCGGTCTCAACTATTCAGACCACGCCGCCGAATCGAATATGCCGATTCCCAGCGAGCCCATCCTGTTCATGAAGGCCACCACCTGTCTCAGCGGACCGAACGACGACGTGATCCAGCCGCGCGATTCGACCAAGCTCGACTGGGAAGTCGAACTCGGCATCGTCATCGGCAGCAAGGCGCAGTATGTACCCGAGAGCAAAGCGCTCGACTACGTCGCCGGTTACTGCGTCATCAACGATCTCTCCGAGCGCAATTTCCAGTTGGAGCGCGGCAGCCAGTGGGACCGTGGCAAAGGCTGCGATACCTTCGGCCCGGTGGGGCCCTATCTGGTCACCACCGACGAGATCCGCGACCCGCAGACGCTGGACATGTGGCTGGACGTCAACGGCCAGAAGCGTCAGCGCGGCAACACCCGCACCATGATTTTTGGCTGCGCACACCTGGTGAGTTACATCAGCCGCTTCATGACCCTCTTGCCCGGTGACATCATCACCACCGGCACGCCGCCCGGTGTGGGGCTGGGCATGAGGCCGCCGAATTATTTGAAGGTGGGGGATGTCATCACCTTGGGGATCGCCGGGTTAGGCGAACAGCGTCAAACCGTGGTTG
>CAZCKI010000014.1:0-15519 GCA_964498815.1 uncultured Burkholderiales bacterium | reverse complement strand
CCACACCGTGTTCCAGAAGCGCTCGGCCGAGCAGCTCCCGGGCGATCCGGGGACCAAGATCGAATTCAACGAGGAAGACAAGATCATCACCATCACCACACCCGGCAACAACAAGCTCGTGTTCAGCGACAAGGATAAATCGATCCTGATGCAGGACCAGAACAGCAACAAGGTCGAGCTCAATACCTCCGGCATCACCATCGACAGCCCCAAGGACATCAAGATCACCGCCAAGGGCACCATCACGCTGGATGCGATCGGCACCGTCAGCATTTCCTCCAAGGCCGACGTCAAGTCGGCCGGCCTTAACGTGAACTGCGAAGGCCAGGTCGGCTTTGTCGGCAAAGGCGCTGCCACGGCGGAGCTTTCCGCCGCCGGGCAGACCACCGTCAAGGGCGCCATGGTCATGATCAATTGACGACAGGACAAGACCCATGCCTCCCGCCGCGCGCATCACCGATATGCACACCTGCCCCATGGCGGACCCGGGCCTGCCGCCGATTCCGCACGTGGGCGGGCCGGTGATCGGCCCCTGCGTGCCGAATGTGTTGATCGGCAAATTGCCCGCCGCGGTGGTCGGCGACAACGCTGTCTGCGTGGGGCCGCCCGACGTCATCGTCAAGGGTTCGGCGACGGTGATGATCGCCAGCCGGCCGGCGGCGCGCATCGGCGATACCACCGCACACGGCGGTTCGATCGTGATGGGCTTTCCCACCGTGATGATCGGCGGATAGGCAAATGGCCGGCATGCAAACCGATATGGACAAATCCTTCCTCGGTACCGGCTGGGCCTTTCCGCCCACCTTTCAGGGCGCAGCTCGGCATGCGGAAATGGTCTCCTACGAACTCGATATCTGGCAAAGCCTGCAAATCCTGTTTGCCACCAATCCGGGCGAGCGCGTCATGCAGCCCACCTACGGCTGCGGTTTGAAGCGCCTGGTGTTCGAGAGCATCAACGCAAACCTGATCACCGAAATCAAGGATGTCGTCGAAAAGGCGATCCTGTTTTTCGAGGTGCGCATCGCGCTCAATGCGATCGAAATCGAGACCAGTGAAGCGTTCGACGGCAAGTTGTATTTGCACCTCGACTACACCATTCGCCGCACCAATACGCGCAACAACATGGTGTATCCGTTCTATTTCAAGCAGGGCACCGGTCTCACCCAAACATGATACCGCGCCACACATTCACCTCGCTCCAGGCGGTATCGTGAGCGCCAACGACGGCACCCGCCAAAGCGACCGGTTCCCGGCGGCGCTGGCTGCCCCCGGCTTCCAGGCCGATGAATTGCGCCTGCAGGATCTGTTGTCGATGTCGGCGGGCTACGCCGATTGCCTGCGCTTTGCCGATCTCAACGGCCACCATACCGAAACCTGGGCGGGACTGTTCGATGCCGACGAGGCCTTGTTGATCGCCGGCATCTTGAGCTTCGATCGCTCCGCCGAGAGTGCGCGTCTGCTGGAGGACTTTGAGGCCACACCGAGCCGGCAGCTGGTCGAGGAACTTGCCTTGCTGACCCGACAATTCGAGCTGTGGCGCGCCAAGCTCGAGGCGGTCGATCAACCGGCTGCGCGTGCGGTGTGTACGTTCATGAGCGACATGGCCAAGGGACACCTGCGCCAGGAATTGCAGACCGCATGGCCGCTGATACATGCCTTGCCGGATCAGCCCGCCACCTCCGCTGCGGCGTCGGCAGGATTGTTGACGGCAACATCGGGCGGCAATTTGCCGAAGCCGGTCCGCTTTCCGGTATTGCCGGTGGCCGAGCGGGAGCGGGTACGGGCGCAGCTGGCCGCGATCGGCAATGCGATCGCGCGCGTGCAGGATGTGGCCCGCGTTCAATTCGGTATGTCCTTGCGAAACCGCGCGCACGATCCCGCCGCCGCCATGCTGTTGGCATTCATGCAGTTGTACCAATCGGTGCAGCAACGCTTCAACCGGTTTACGCAGCGGCACGCCGAGTTCTACTACCGCGATTGCCTGCTCGCGCGTTGCCGGCCGGCCGTCGCCGACCGGGCGTTCCTGGTGCTGGCTCGCGATCCGCGTTTTCGCCAGGATGTACTGGTGGCGAAGGGCACCTTGTTTTCGGCGGACAAGGACGACTCCGGACGTGAGGTGCAATTCGCCGCACTGCGCGACCTGCCCGTGCGCGCGGCGCGAGTCGTGGCGCTTCGCACTCTGCACCTCGAGCGCGATCCGCTGATTTCACCCGAGTACGAACTCGGCTTCGTCACCCGCGCCGTCGGCGAGCGCCTGCCCGCGCAGTCTGCGCAATCCCCGGACGGGGTGCAGCCGCACTGGCCCTTGTTCGGTGGCGGACATGCGCACGGCGATTGGCAGGACGAGCAGGCTGCCCAATTCGGTCTTGCCTTCGCCAGCCCGCAACTGTTCCTGAAAGAAGGCAGGCGCGAAATTCGCGTCACCCTGCGATTCGAGGAATTGATGGAAACCGACGCGACGGTGATGCACTGCGTGGCCGAACACGCCGCCATCGTCGAAACACCCGGTGCCTGGCTGGCCGGCAAGCTGTCGCAGTTCTACCGGCAGTTGCTGTCGCAACACTCGTCCTGGCTGCCGGCTCGCACCGTGGACGCGACCGCAAGCCGTCTGGCCGACCAGACCACGACCGCGCTGGCGGGGCGTCCCCCCGCATCCCGGCAGGTCGATTGGCGTCCATTGCTGCTGCAAATCCTGCAGTCGAATTTTCCGCAGGCCGGAGTGGATCGCGCCAGCCTGGACGCATGGCTAGCCAAGTCGGGCGAGGACCTGCCGGCCTGGCCGCAACCGCTCGCGGAAAAGGCGGCGCTGTCGGCTCTGTTCGGCCGCTATCTGCTGCTCGATCCGAAACTGCAGGAGAGCGCGCCGGACCAACACGACGCGTCGACGCAAAGCCTCGCCATTGCCGCATCCGAACATTTTTTCGGCGACCTGCCGCGTACCGCCGCTGCCTACCTGCACCGTTTTCTGCTGGCATTGGTGGTGTCGGCGCGGACCGAAGCCTCGTTTCGCGCGCGGCTGGGAAAATTGTTCCGCGGCTGGCTGCTCGACGAGCAGGACTGGCTTGCCCAGGACGATATCCGCAACATCAAGCGGTGTTACGCACGATGGGCGCCGGAGTTGTCGGGCAGCAAGCCGACCCTGGCCGAACTCGACGAAGGCAACCCGCTTGCGATCCTCTACGACTTGCGGCTGCCGGACCAGTCCGTCCGGGAAATATTTCCGGACCGCAATCTCATTTTCGACCGGCTCATCAGCCGGCTGTTCGAGGTCAGCATCACCACCGCAGACGGCTGGCTCTCCGTACCGGAAGCTTTCGCGGTGCGGCCCGAGTCGGTGTTGGGGCCACGCGCAGAGCGCGCCGGCAGGATTGCCAAGTCGGCGCGCGGGCTGACCCTGGTGGTTCCCCTGCATCCCAAGGATCCGCCGCTGGTGGCTTGCGTCGCCGCCGTTCACGGTCCGCAATGGAGCACCAATCATCCGCTGCTGCGCGTGCAATTGAACCCGATGGCGCGCCTGTTCGGCTACTCCCTGCTGGGCAGCGCGCTGCTCGGTGAAGTGCAAATCGCCGTCTCTGTGAGCGATGTTCGCGACATGGTGTTGCACAACAACCTGGGCCGCATCGATCCTTCCAAACCGTTCCATCCGTTTGGCCCGCTGCCCGACCACGCCTCCTACCTAGTGGCGGGTTCGGCGGAGGTCGCGCAAAAGAATCTCACCGAGCTGAAATTGCACCTGCGCTGGGGCGGCTTGCCGCAGCAAAGCGGCGGCTTCGCCTCGCACTATCGCGGCTATTCGCAGGCCTTGCAGAACCAGAGCTTCGCGGTCGACACGGCGCTATTGCGCGACGGGCAATGGAAAACCCTGGGCAGCGAATCCTTCCGCCAGCCCTTGTTCGCCACCGAAGGCGACAGCAACAAGGTGGCGGCAAGCCAAACGCTGCGCGTCGACGAAGCGGTGCTGGGCGGCCTGTTCCAGGCGACCGCGAGTCCCTCGCCCGGCGCGCCGCTGGTGTACGACCTGAATACGCGCGACGGATTTTTCAAGTTCCAGTTGCGCGAGCCACCCGGTGGATTCGGCCATGCCGAATACCCGGCCTTGCTGACCAACATCCTGTCGGCCAACGCGCGCCGCAAAGTGCCGCTGGACCTGCCCAATCCTCCCTATACGCCGTTGCTGGAAGGCGTCACCATCGACTATACGGCGGCGAGCCATATGCTGCCCGGACGCAGCAGCGGCGGCGGCGGCAGCGCCGAGAAGATCTTCCATCTGCATCCGTTTGGCGTGCGCGAGATCCATCCGGCGCAGGTCAGGGACGTGCCGACGGTGCTGCCGCTGGTCCGGCACGACGGCAATCTTTACATCGGTCTCGAAGGCGGCGAAGCGGGCGGCGAAATTGCCTTGCTGTTTCACCTGCGCGACGAGGAAGCGGCCACCTTCAAGCGCAGCCATTCGCCCGTCAACTGGTATTACCTGGTCGGCAATGAATGGCGTCCGCTTACACAGGACTGCGTCCTCGAGGATGGCACCTGCGGTTTCCTGACTTCGGGTATCGTCCGCCTGGTCCTGCCCGGCGACATCGACCGCGAACACAGCACCCTGGACGCAGGCTTGCTGTGGCTCGGCGTATGCGCCGACGCCGACTTCGATTGCTTCGCCAATCTGTACGGCGTGCATGCCAATGCCGTCGAAGTCGGGAGAGTCCTGGCGGAGGACCCCCAAACCGCCAACGCCTTGCTGCCGGCCGGTTCGATCAAGACCATGGTGAGTTCGCTGCCGGGTGTCGTCGATGTGGCGCAGGTGGGCGCCTCGTTCGGCCTGCGCGACGCCGAATCCATCGTGCAGATGTACACCCGGATCGGCGAGCGCTTGCGGCACAAGAATCGCGCGGTATCGCCGTGGGACTATGAGCGACTGGTGCTGGAAGCGTTTCCGCAGGTTTTCAAGGCCAGGTGTTTTTCGACGCTGCTGTCTCCGTTGCTGGGCGACAGCGATACCGCCGGCGTGCCGGCGGCCGGACGCGTAGCGCCCGGCAGCGTGCTGATGGTGGTGTTGCCGGCACAGCCCGCAAGTGACGGCGCCGCGCCACCACCGCTGCTCAATGCGGTCGAGCTGGCTCGTATCCGCCAGCTGCTAGTCCAACTCGCTTCCGGCTGCGCGCACGTGGAAGTGCGCAACGCCTGCTACGAGCGCATTCAGGTCCGCTGCCGGGTCGAATTGGTGGCGGAGGCGCAGACCGGCCAGGCCCTGCGCGCCATCGATGTCGCCTTGCAGGAATACCTTTCGCCCTGGCATGCGGGCGGCTACGAGGCGCGCTTCGACTGGACCATTCGGCACGAGGATGTGGAAACGGTGATCCGCGCGCTCGCCTGTGTCAAGAATGTCAGCGGCCTTTCGCTGTTGCGCATTGCCGAAAACGATTTCGGCGCGTACTCGCTGGCCGACACGGCGCGGCCGGCGTCTGCACAGACCAATGTCGGCGCGCGTCAGATCGGACCCAGCTGGCCATGGAGCATCGCCGTGCCGATGGACTGGCATCTGATCGAAATCGCCGCCAGCGGCAACGGCGTGGAAAACACCGCCGCCAGGGCGGCGTCCGCTCCCCAGCCGACCGGCATCGGCAGACTGGCGGTCGGCAGCAATTACATCATCGGCGGCGCGGATGGCTAGCCGGCCGCGCGATACGCTGCGCAAGTTTTTTGCGGTCGGCAAATTGCCGACGCAGGAACATTTCAGCGATCTGATCGATTCCACGCTCAATATGAGCGACGAGGGCTTCCACAAGTCCGCCGCCAACGGCGTCGAAATCGCCACTCCAGCCGGCCACGACGCGCTGATCAGTTTCTATCGGGAGCAGGACCCGAATCAGCGTCGCTCCTATGTCTCCTTCGGCGAAAGCAAAGAGAGCGAGCAGATTCAGTTCGGCTTCGGCGATGCCGTCTACGCAGCGGATGCTGCGCAGGGCCGGGAGCCCGCGCTGACCCTCGACGCCAGGCTCGAAAGTACCGACCAGGCCGGAACCACCGATCCGATCGTGGTGCAGCGGGTCGGCATCAACCGGAAACTGCCGGAACAGGCGCTCGATGTCGACGGCGTGGTGCGCTCGCGCGGTCGCATGGGCCTGATCGACATCGAACCCGAAGCCCTCGCGGAACTCAAGGCCGACGGTGAATGGCACGCCGTCACCAAACCACTGCGCGGCTGCCAGGCCTTCGAAGTGATGGCGGGCGTCGGCATCGTGAATTCCGGCAAATTCGCGCTGCTGCACGCGGTGGCGCTCAATACCTTCAATCCGCAAGCGGGATACTTTCGCCGCCTGTGGGAATGGTTCTTTCCGGCCGGCAACATCCGCCGCACCAGCGCCCACTACGGCAGGCGTTGCGACCAGCTGGAACTGATGTGGGAGGGCGGCAGCGGCGCCGACGCGGAGTATCAATTGAAGATCCGCACCCGCTGCAGCTATGGGCAGGAGGTGCGAATCCAGTGCCAGCTCACGCAGCTCTGGTTCGATCCGTTCATGAAGCAAGGCGCCGTCGCGGCGAAGGGAAAGGGCTGACATGGCGGCGCAAATGACCATTCGCCGTCTGCCGACCGAAGCCGTCCCCGGCAGCTTCGACCGATTGCGCAGCGACGGCATCGCCCTGTTGCAGGCGCTCAGCAGCGAGCGCTGGACCGATTACAACCTGCACGATCCGGGCATCACCATGCTCGAGCAGCTCTGTTTCGCGCTGACCGAGCTCGCGTACCGGGCCGACCTGCCGGTGGCCGACCTCCTCACCGGCGCGGACGGCAAGATCGATTTTGCGCGGCAAAGCCTGCACCTGCCCGAAGTCATCTACCCTTGCCGGCCGACGACGCCGGAAGACATTCGGCGCGCGCTGCTGGACCGGGTGCCCGATGCCAACGCGGTTGCCATCAGCACCGGCAAAGCCGCCGGCGTGTCGATGCCGGGCTTGTATCGATTCGACGTTCGGCTGGCCGGCGGTTCCGCCGAGACCGCGGCGGGCGGGGGCAGCCGGGACAGCGAGGGAGCATTGCTGGAGGTCGTGGCGGCCTATCGGCGTATCCGCAATGTCGGCGAAGACATAGAAACGATCGCCCTGATTCAGGAAGCGCCTTGTCGTCTCGGCGGGGAAATCGAGATCGGCGGTGCGCGCGATCCGGTCGACATCCTGGCGGATGTGTACGATCGCTGCGACCGGCTGATCTCTGCGCCGCCCGCCTACGCCAGCATCGACGCGCTGAAGCAGGCCGGCCGTACCCCGGACGAAGTGTTCGACGGCCCGTCCTTCGCAAGCGGACTGCTGCGATCGGCGCAGGGCGGCGAACCCGGATCGCAACTCTTTGTCGGCGATTTGAGTCGCGAAATTGCCGCCATCGAAGGCGTCAGGGCGGTCAAGGCCCTGTCGCTCGCCATCGAGGGTGGCGAGCCGCAGAGTGGCGCGGTGGACTGGTGCTGGCGGGTCGTCGCGGAGGCGGGCGCGGGTGCCGCGCAAAGTGCGGCGTTGAAGGCGCTGGTGCTGCACGTGCCGCAGACGCCGAATGAAGCGCACATCAGGCTGGTGCGGCGCGGCACGCAGGTGCGCATCGCCGTACGCGAGGCCGCGCTGAAATTTTTCGACCTGCGCACCGCCCGCCGGTCGCGCCGCCAGTCTGACCCGGGACGATCCGGGCGCTTTCCGCGCCCTGTCGGCGAGTTTCCGGCCTTGCCGCCGTTCCAGTCCTCGCAGATTCATTTTCCGGACGTGTACGGGCTCAATCGCTTCGGCGTGCCGGAGTCGGCGCCGCTCAAGGAACGGATGGCGATGTGGCAGCTGAAAGGCTTCCTGGCGCTGTGCGACCAGGTGATGGCCAACGCGGCGGCGCAGATCCAAAACGTACGCGAACTCTATTGCGCGGCCGAAGCCGAACAAGCCACCTACTGGTGGCATCTATTGAGCGACGACGAGTTGCCGCATATCAGCCGGCTGTATACGGCAAAAGCAAAGCACGCCGAAGACAATGTGTTCGCCCGCTTCGACGCGCGCATCGACCGGCGAAACCGGGTGTTCGACTATTTGCTGGCGCTGCACGGCGAATCGTTTTCGCAGGATTCGCTGCGCAAGTTCGCCGACTATTTCGACGAAGCCGAGCTGTCGCTGTGGTTGCTGCGAAACAAGGCGGTGTTTTTGCGCGACATCGTTCGACTGGCACGCGACCGCAGCGGTGGATTCGACTATGCCGAGGGCGCCTGGCAGAGGGCGGACAATTGCGCCGGCCTGCAGCGCCGTATCGGTGTCCTGCTCGGCTTCGCCGACGGCAGCAGCCGCTCGCTCACTGCGGCGCTCTCCGACCGCAATCTCAGCGTGCCGACCGACCGACCCGGCAGCCTGATGAAGCTCTCGGGCAGCGATCGCGTGTTGCGCCTGCCGTTCGAGTGGCCGGCGATTGCGCCGAACCAGGTTGCGGCCGTCGACGCCAGGGTCAAACAGCTACTGCGTACCGACTCGCTGGGCTGCCTGCTGCGGGCCGGCCTGCACCGCGAAAATTATCGCCTCTTGCATCGTGGCGCCGGGCCGCAATGCCAGCTGCTGTTGGCGGAGACGCGCATCGACCAGCCGGTACCCACGGAATTCCTGTCGTTGGGCGCCTTCGACCACTGGGAGCAGGCCGCGCAGTGCGCCGCCCTGTTGCGCACGAGCCTGCTCGGCCTCAATCAACGCTGCGAGGGCATGCACCTGGTCGAACACTGCCTGTTGCGGCCGGTACTCTCCGGCGGCAAGGCGGCGGTCGACCAATCGTTTTACGCCTTGCGGCTCACCTTCATCTTTCCCGCCTGGACGGCGCGTGGCCACCTCGACGATTCGCAGCGCACCCGCCTCGGCGATTTCCGGCGGTTCGTCACCGAAACCGTGCAAATCAATTGTCCTGCGCACCTGCGTCCGCAGTGCCTCTGGTTCGACTTCGACACCATGCGCGCCTTTGAGCGCGACTACCGGGCCTGGCTGCAGGCCAAGTCAGAGTGGTGCCGCGCCGGCCGCGACGCGGCGGCTGCCCAGCAAGTCGACTTGCAGGCGTCGCGGGTGGTGCGGCATTTGCTCGCCAACGGCGCCGACGTCGATGTTTCACCACGCGGAGCCGCCACATGAGTGAGCCGCACGTCGTCGAAAGCCTCGAATTCGCCGTCGGCTTTGTCGACGAGGACGATGCGTTTGAAGCGCAATCGCGGCTCGGTGACTTTCTGCGACGTTCGGCGCAGGGTGTGATCGGTTCGGTGTTCGACGAATTCGATCGCGCCGACCAGCTGACCTCATTCGAGAGTCTCGAAATCGATCTCGGCTGTGTGGCCGGCACCGATCTGGAAGACCAATGGGCGCGACGGCTGCGCGAACGTCTGCGCGAGCTCCTCTGGCACGAAATTGCCGCCGCGCCGGGTGCTGCCGGCGGCAATCGGCAAACCATCCGCAAGCAAGAGGTTCGACTCGACCGGCTGATGCAATTCCTCAGCGACGGCCACGCTTCCTGGCGCAGCACCGACACCGATATGCGCGAACTCGCGCGGACGGTGCTGGCCGCCGATGCGCCACAGTTGCTAGACCGGCTGCGCGCCGGCGCGTCGCCGCAACGCGCATTGACGCGCCTGCTGTCCCATCTCAATGATCGCGACGTGGGTGCCGTGCTGGCACTGTTGTCGCCGATACAAGCGCGCGATATCGGGGCCTTGCTCGATCGCTATTTCGCACGCGGCCGGCTGCGGGGATTACCGACTGCAAAACGTGCTGCGTTGCGTCGCCGGTTACTGATCGCGATCAGCGAGCCGCTCCTGCTCGACGCCGCATCGGCAAGCAGTCTCACCAAGGCGATGGACGCATTGGTCGATACCTTCGATCATGCCTTGGGCGAGACCGACCCGCGAGGCATTCATCCCAAACCTTTCGGGCCAGGCAAGCGCAATGGCGAATCCGGTCGGCGGCGCGCTGTGGCCGACAAGGCCACACGCTCGCCCGCGTATGAGCAATGGCTGTGGGCGCGCCTGCGCGCTCGCTTTCAGCGCGCGCTCGAGTCCGGCGAACAGTTCGCCGTCGCCGCCGTTTGGCGGGAGTTCCTGCAAGTCCCGCCGTCCGTGTTGCGCGCGCATTTGTTGCAAAAGGGTGCGCTGCCGGAGGTTCGTCGCAGCATGGTCCGCTGCTTTGCCGACACCATGCTGCTGGAGTTGGTCGGGCTGTTCGTGCCGACCGACCGCGGTTTCATCGAAACGGCGGTCCGCCACGTCGACGAGACGGCGCAATCCGCGCCGGTACAGCCTGCGCCCCCGGCCGGCCTGAAGGCGGGACTGTGGGAATTCACGCTCGCCCACCTGCTGGTCGATCGCGGCTCCGCGTTCAATCGACGCTCGTATCTCGGCGCGATGTTGCAAATGGTCGCCTTGCGCGAGTCGATCGACTTCGCGGCACTGTTGCGGGCCATGACCGCCGCCCTGCACGCCACCGGAGTGGCAACGGGGTTGCCGCGCGAGTTGTTGCAGGTGCTGATGGAATTGGAGACAGAGCAACAGCAGAGCCGCGAGTTGATCGCATCGCTTGCGGATTCGCGGCCGGCGGCGGCCGCCGGTCGCACCCGGCGCGCGAGCCGCCCGACCGACGGCAGTGTGATAACCGCGTTCCGCGCACGGTTTTCCGCAGCGCTGGAGGCACGCGAACTGGCGCGCTTCGGGCCGGCCTGGCGGCAGGTGCGCCGTCACGATGCCGAATGGACGGAGCAGGAGCTGCGCCGTCAGGGCCAGGCGGAATCGCTGCGCAGGCATCTGGCGCTCGCCCTGCCCGAGCCGGTGCTGGTGGAGGTCGCGGAATTGTTGGCACCAGGCGAAGGTGTTTTCCTGGCATCGGCGATCCAGGTGGTGGCGCCGCTGGTGCCGGCGATGTTCAGCGCGCCGCGCGAAGCGCTCGCCGTGCGCCGCGAGCTGTGGGAATTTACCCTTACCTACCTGATGGTCGAGCGCGGATCGGCTTACAACAAGCGCTCCTATATGGATTCGCTGCTGCGCCAGATGGCGGCGCGCGAGGCCGTCGACTACCGCGACATCCTCGACGCCGTTCGTTTGGCGCTCGACCAGGTGACGCAGCCGGGGCCGTTGCAGCGGCAGATGCGTGCACTGGTTGCGGAACTCCTTGCAGCGGCGGGCCGCGGCGAGGCGGACAGTCCCGATGCGGGACGAGACGCCGCAGGTAGCGATGCGCAAGGAGACGCCTTGCGCGCGGCATTCCAGTCTGCGTTGGCCGACGCGAGCGGCAAGTCCTGGCTTTCGCTGCTGCAAGGCAGTGCCCGCCACCGCGACGCCGATCTGCTCGCGAATTTCCTGCGCATCGGCCAAGCGCCCGCGGCGCGCGAACGCCTCATCGCCACGCTGCCCGAGGCGGTGCGGCCGACGCTGCTCGCGCTGCTGGTTCCGCAGGAGAGCCGGTTTATTGCCGCAGCGATCGCCGACACGGCCGCCGCCTGCGCGTATCGGAACGGCACGGCGGTGGAGCGTCCCGCGATCGCCTCGCACCTGTGGGAATTCACGCTGACCTTCGTGCTCACCGAGCAGGGTGGCGGCTTTAATCGCCGCTCGTATGCCGCCTATCTCCTGCAAAAGCTCGCCTCCCGTCACGGCCTGCAATATCGCGCCCTGTTGCGCGACATTACCGTGGTGTTGCAGGCGACGGCGATGCCTGCCGCGTCCCCCGCACAGGGCAGCCTGCTGCAAATCCTGCTCGAACTCGCGCGGATCGAATTGCCGGCTGCGACGATCGAGCCGGTACGGGCGCCCGAGCCGGCCGCCGCCGCCGCCGACGTGTATCAGGCGGCGGCAACGATGCGGTCGCTGCTGTCGGCAGCCGGTGAGTGGTCGCCGGACGCCGTCGCGCGATTGCGCGAAGTGGCCGAAGTCATCCTGGCCGCCGGATCGGTACCGCTGACAACGCTGACGGAAACGATGCTGTGCGATCGCGGTTGCGCCCAGCGCTTCATCGATGCGCTGCCCGACCATTTGTTGTCGGCGTGGCTATATCGCCTGCGGCCGGCCGATCATTACGCCATGCAGCGCAGTGTCTGGCACATCGCGCAGGCCTGCCTGCTCTCTGCCGCAGCGCCCGGCAAGGAGCGCCTGCGTCGCCTGCAATGGCAGTTCCTGTTCCGTTACCTGTTCGAACCGGGCGGGCAGTTTTCCGTCGCGGATTTTGCGCGGCGGTTCGCCGCGTTTCTTGCCGAGCAATTACGCGTACTCGAACCCGTGCAATGGCAGCACGCATTGCTCGCCGCCGTGGACGCACCCGCCGACGGTCGCGACCGGGAGCTGGTGCGGGCGATCCGGGAGGCCGCCGTTGCGCCGCAGGCAGCGGCACATCCGCCAGCCGTGCGTGCGAGCGAGACGCCGGCCGAAGCTTCGCGGAAGGGAGACATCGACCTGCGCGAACCGATCTACGTCGGCAATGCGGGCCTGGTAATGCTGGCTCCATATTTGCCGCGCCTGTTCGAGATGCGCGGCCTGATCGCGGACGACAAGATCGCCGACGCGGCCGCGCACCAGCGCGCCATCCTGCTGACGCACTATGCCGTGTTCGCCTCCGCTGCACCGGACGAGGCCGAATTGGTGCTGAACAAGATCCTTTCCGGCGCGACTCCTTCCTTCCCGTTCGATTTCGCAACCCGCTTGGACGAAGCCGATCGCAACTGCGTGGAAGGCCTCCTGCAATCGGTCATCGGCCATTGGTCGGCGCTAGGCAGCACTTCGGTTGCGGGCTTGCGCGAGGCGTTCCTGCAACGCGAAGGCCGCCTGCTGCGCGCTGACGACGGCTGGGAACTGCACGTCGCCGAGCGCGGCATCGACGCGCTGCTCGACCGGCTGCCGTGGGGCTTCTCGACGATCAAATACTCCTGGATGGAAGGCATGCTGCATGTCACCTGGCGCTAACATCGCGCAACTGGTCGAACCGCGCGCCGACCTTCGTGCGCCCGCCGTGCGGAGCACCGCCGCGCCGCCGCCGGCAACACACGCCAACGCGCGCGCGCTGGAGCGTGAACTGGCCTGGTTTGCCGACATCCTGCAGGCGCGCATCAGCCTGCATTTTGGCCAGCCGTGCAAGGTCGCCGGCATCGAGGAGATCGCCGCCCCCGACCTGTCCGCCGATACATCCGAATACGCTTCCCTGGTACGGCAGTGCGCGATGAGTTTCGACGAACGAATCGTGCTGTTGCTGACGCTGATCCCGCACGTGCGGCCCGAAGCGCTCGACACGCTGTTTGTCCGAAACGTGAATTTCGACCGTGGCTTCACGGAATTCGGTGGCTGGAAGGGGCGCACCCACGGCGGCTTCCTGCCGACCTGCGAAACGGCGGCATTCATCCTTGCCGGCAGCGACCTCACCAAGCGGCTGGAGATCTTCCAGTTGTTCGACGAGGCGCACTTCTTCCGGCGGCAGGGCATCCTGCGGCTGGAATACGCCGAGTCGGGCGAACCCTTGTTCAGCAGCGCCCTGCTGCTGGCCAGCGATTACCTGCACCTGCTCACCACGGGCGACGCGCGCAAGCCCGATCACAGCCGCGAGTTCCCGGCCCGCCGCATCTGCACCGCGCTCGATTGGCCGGACCTGATCCTGGGCGCCGACGTGCTGGCCGAAATCGAAAATATCAACACTTGGGCAAAGCACGCCAGGACCATTCTCGACGATTGGGGGTTGGGCCGTTCGATCAAGCGCGGCTATCGCAGTCTTTTCTACGGGCCGCCCGGCACCGGCAAGACGCTGACCGCGACCCTGATCGGCAAACACGCCGGGGTCGATGTCTACCGCATCGACCTGTCGATGGTGGTGTCGAAGTACATCGGCGAGACGGAGAAGAACCTCGCTAACGTATTCGATCAGGCGGAGAGCAAAAGCTGGGTACTGTTTTTCGACGAAGCCGACGCCCTGTTCGGCAAGCGCACCGCCACCAGCAGTTCCAACGACCGCTATGCCAACCAGGAGGTCTCGTACCTGCTGCAGCGAGTGGAGGATTTCCCGGGCATCGTCATTCTCGCCACCAATATGAAGGCCAATATCGATGACGCTTTTGCGCGGCGCTTCCAGTCGCTGGTGCATTTCCCGATGCCCGACGCCGACCAGCGGCGGCGCCTGTGGGAGGGCATGCTGCGCGGCACCAGCCGGCTGGCCGACGACGTGAATATCGCGATGCTGGCCGAAGACCACGAATTGTCGGGCGGCGCCATTGCCAACGTGGTGCGCTATGGCGCCATCAGCGCGCTGCAAGGCGGACGGGAAAAAATTCACAACGCCGATCTCTTGAAAGGTATCACCAAGGAATTGCGCAAGGAAGGAAGGACGGTGTCGCCATGACGCATTCGATAATCCCGCTGCGACGAATTGGCCTGCCCTTCTTTTTTCTGCTGGCGTGCACCGTCATCGCGCCGGGTGGACTTGCCGAGCCACCCGTCAAATCGGCACCGCCCGCGGCCACGCCCTCCCCTGCGCCGGCCAGCACCGTGGGGGAGAAACCCCCGGCAAAGGCTGCCGCCGTCGCTCCTCCCGACGTAAAAGTATTCACCTACGACAAGGGTCCGACCGCGCCGCGCGGAGCTGCCTCGCAAGACATCGCCAAACCGGTATTGCCGCCGCTGGCCGGCAGCGAAACCACCTCGCTTCGCTCCACCGCGATCCGGCAAAAATATGAAAACAATCTCGCTGTCGCCAGCAGCAAGGCGCAAAGCGAATTCACCTATCTCAGCGGCGAAATCCCGCCCGGCCTCGACCTCGCGAAAAACGGCCGCCTGAGCGGCGTGCCGACGCAAGCCGGCATCTACCGCTTTGTCGTCAAGGTGCAGGACCCGGCCGATCCCGCCAAGCTGGTGCAACAGTCTTATCGGCTTTCGGTATACCTGCCACAGCCTTCATCACCGCCGGCCGGCAAGACACCTGCGGCCAATACCGCAGGCGACTGGGACAAGAAGACCTTGCCGGCCGAGGATGCGAAGCGATCGATCAAGGATGCCACCAGTCCGAAAATGGTGACCTATCTGTTGGACAAGGACGACGTCAAGGCGCTGACCACGCCGCCCAAAAAGGCCGACGGGGCCGAAAGCGGCGACAAGGATGATGCGAGTCCCCCGCGTCCCGCACCGGCAAAGAAGACGGACGACCCGGCGGCGAAGGAAAAGGAAGCCGCCAACGCGGTGCACGCCGACCAGCGCAAGGCCGTCCTCGAAAGAATGGTCGGCATCGAGTATCCCTCCGAGCATTTGTTTCGCGAGGCCTTGCGGGCGACGGTGAAGAGCGCGGTCGATTCGCTGTCTCCGCCAGCGCCGCAGGTGGATCCGCCGCCGGTCCGCGACACCGGCAAGGCGACAACGACACCGCGTTCGGCGCCCGCAGTGTCGCCGCCGCCGGCCGCCGCGACGATTACCCTGGGCAGTCTGTTCGCGGCGATCCTGCCCCCGGAGCAGGAAGCGGCCATTGTCGACAAGGCAAGAAAGGAGCGCTACTTCGATACGCCGTCTCAACCGATCCTGT
>CAZCKI010000013.1:0-15893 GCA_964498815.1 uncultured Burkholderiales bacterium | reverse complement strand
CCAACTGCTGGAAAGCATGGACGACGCCAAGGTGCGCTACAAATTCATCGTGCTCGACGCCTGCCGCAACAATCCGTTCAGCAATGTGTTTGCCTCCACCGGTTTGGCCAAGATCGCCAAGGTGCCGCCCGGCACCATTATTTCCTACGCGGCGGCGGCCGGAGCGGTAGCACTCGACGGCGAGGGCGAGAACGGCCTCTACACCACGCACCTTCTGAAGGAAATCCGCGAACCCGGCGTGCCGCCCGGTCAGGTATTCCAGCGGGTCGCCTCGGGTGTCGCACAAGACAGTGCCAACAAGCAATTGCCGGAGTTGTATTCGACGCCGCTGCCGCGCGCCAACTTTTTCTTTGCCGAGCGCGGCGCGCAGGCCGCCATCACCAGTGGCGTATCCGGCGACGCGCAGGCGGCGCTGGAGCGCGAATTCTGGAGCAGCGTGAAGGACAGCAAACAGATTGCCGACTTCCAGGCGTACCTGGCGCAATTTCCCTCCGGCACCTTCGCCCCGCTGGCGCGAAGCCGCATCGACACCCTGAAACAGGCGCAGGCGCAGGTTGCCGCGGCGCCGCTGTCGGCTACGCCGGTCAATCAGGCCCCATTGTTGGTCGCCGAGCCCGCCAGGCCTGCCGCCGCGCAGGTGACGGCACCGGCCGAAATTGCCAAACCTGCCGTTGAAGCGGTTAAAACCGCCGTCGTCCCCACCGCCACTTCGACCGCTGCCGCGCCGGCACCCGCACCCGTTGTGGTGGCGAAAGCAGCGACTACCACCGACACACGCAGCCTTGGCGCAGAGTCGAAGCCGGAGACAAAGGCAATACCCCAGGCAAAACCTTCTGCGGCGCCCGTTTTTGTGCCACCGGCCTCGACCGCGGCGGTAACCGAAGCCAAATCGGTTCCCGAGCCGGCCGTGAGACCCGCTCCCGAATTGGTGGCGTCGATTTCGCCGGAGCAAAAAACAGCGCTCATTCCGCCGCCACCACCGGTGCCGAAAATTCTGTCCGGTCTGATCGAGTTTCCGGACGGGGCACGCTACAACGGCGAGTATCTGGAGGACAAGGAGAAGACCAAGATCCTCAACGGCCCGGGGGAATTCATCTCGAAGAATTTCCGCTACAAGGGCGATTTCAAGGACGGCAAGAAGCAAGGCAGGGGCGTCTACGAATGGTCCAACGGCGACAAGTTCGACGGCACCTTCGTCGACGACAAGCCGTCCGGCAGCGGCAAATGGGATTTCGCCAGCGGCGACAAATACGCGGGCGAAGTGGTCAACGGCGTGATCGTCGGCAAGGGCGTGTTCATCGCCAGGAACGGCGACAGGTTCGAAGGGCCGTTCGTCGACGGCAAACCGAACGGCAAGGGCGTCTATCGCTTCGCGACCGGCGACCGCTTCGAAGGCGATATGCTGGCCGGCAAAATGTCGGGTCGCGGTGTTTACATCAACAAGGACGGCGACCGGCTGGAAGCCAACTTCAACGAAGGCGTGCCGCAGGGCAAGGGCATCTATTACTTCAGCAACGGCGACCGCTACGAAGGCGATATCGCCGGCGGCGCGTTGACCGGCAAGGGTGCCTATTACTACTCCAACGGCCTGCGTTCCGAGGGCGAATTTGTCAACGGCACGCTGAAGGGCAAGGGCGCCTTTTACTTCAACGACGGTTCCTGGTTTGAAGGCACTTTCGAAGATGGGCTCAAGCGTGCCAAGGGCACTTCCTATCTCAAGGACGGCAGCAAATACGAGGCCGAGATCATCGACGGCGCCGTCAAACTGCATGAGAAAAAACCGTGAGCCTGCAACTGGAGGTCCCGGTCGGCGGCATCGGCACGGCAAGTCTGACGGTGGCCGACGAACACACCGCCAGCAGCGTGGGCTCCGGCAAGATTCACGTGATGGCAACACCGGTGATGATCAACCTCATCGAAGCGGCCGCGCTCGACGCCTGCGAAAAGTGGCTGCCCGAAGGCTACCAGAGCCTCGGCACCAAGCTGGACGTTTCGCACGTGGCGGCAACGCCGGTGGGGATGCGCGCCACTGCCACCGCCGAAGTGATCGCGGTGGAAGGCCGCAACATCCGGTTCAAGGTGAGCGCTCGCGACGAGCGCGACCTGATCGGCGAGGGCAGCCACGAGCGCGTGGTGGTCAATGCCGAACGGTATTACCAGCGGGTGCAGGAAAAAATGGGACTGGTACAGAAAACTTCCTGACCGGCGCCGTCAGGACTTTGCCCTCAGCATCGCCTCGCGAATTTTCGGCAACATGGCGCGCGCCGCCGCCTCGCCGCGCGCAATACACATGGTCCGGTACCTGTCGCTGATGCCGGCGTAATAGCCGAGGTCCGGGTGGATCAGCACGTCGGCGGCAGCAGCTTCGCCGGCCACCAGGGCAGCTCGCTTGCGATCGCGCACGGTCCATTCCGGCGGGGCTTCCGGCGGAATGGCAGACACGTAGGCCGATACGTCGACGGCAATCACCACGCGTGCGCCCAATTGGCGTGCGGCCAGGATCGGTACGGGAGTGGCTTCGTCGCCGTCGATGTATTCGACGCCGTTGATGCGCACCGGCGAAAACTGGTTGGGGGTCGCGCTGGAGGCGCGCGCCGCGGCCCCGGCATCGCCGTGGGTAAAGATCACCAGTGCATGGTCGCTGCTGCGCATCGCCGTCATGGCCATGCGCCGTTTCAGCCCCTGAAGCGGTTTGGCGCCGACGCGGTCGTTGACGAAGGACTCGATCGCGCCGCCGCGGCCGGACAGGCCGGACATCGACACGCCAAGGAAACTCTTGGGGTCGAATTCCAGGGCGATGCGCTCGAGCTCGGCGGCCTTGACGCCGTTGGCGTACAGGGCGCCGATGATGGAGCCCACACTGTTGCCGACCACCAGGTCGGCGTCGATGCCGTTGGCTTCCAGCACCTTCAGCACGCCGATCAAGGCAAAACCGCGCGGTCCGCCTGCGCCCAGCACCAGCGCGACTTTCGGTTGTGCGCCGGCGGGATAGGGCACGAAACTCGGCGCGTTGGGGCCGTTGAATTCGGCGATGCCGCCGGCGCACCCGGTCAGCATCCAGACCAGGGCGATGGCGATAAGCTGTCTGACCGGATTGCGCGAAATGGGGATTGCCCGCATAGTGGCGAACGAAAAAATTTGAACGGGCAAATGTAGCATGAGCAACGCGAATAAAACCTGGGACGTGGTCATACTCGGCGGCGGCCACAACGGTCTGGTCTGCGCCTGTTATCTGGCGGCGGCCGGCAAGTCGGTATGCGTGCTGGAACGGCGCGAAGTGCTGGGCGGCGCCGCCGTCACCGAAGAGTTCCACCCGGGCTTTCGCAATTCCACCGCGAGCTACACCGTCAGCCTGTTGCACCCGAAGGTGATCGGCGACCTGCGGTTATACGAACATGGGCTGCAGGTCATCGAGCGGCCGTTCGGGAATTTCCTGCCGCTGTCGGACCGCGAATACATCAAGGTCGGCGGCGGACTCGCCGCCACCCAGGAGGAAGTTTCGCGATTTTCCGCCAAGGATGCGGCCGCGTTGCCGGACTATTACGCGATGCTCGATCGGGTGGCGGCGGTATTGAAGGATCTGTTGCTGGAAACGCCGCCCAACGTAGGCGGCGGCGTTGCCGACCTGTTCCAGGCGATCAAGGTGGGCCGGCGCTTCCGCGCGCTCGACATGGCCGCGCGGCGCGATGTGCTCGATCTTTTTACCAAGAGCGCCGGCGATGTGCTCGACCGCTATTTCGAATCGGAGCCGATCAAGGCCTGTTTCGGCTTCGATAGCGTGGTCGGAAATTTTGCCTCGCCCTATACGCCCGGCTCGGCGTACGTGCTGTTGCATCACGTATTTGGCGAAGTGAATGGCAAACCGGGCATCTGGGGCCACGCGCGCGGCGGCATGGGCGCCATTACCCAGGCCATGGCGCGGGAAGCGGAAGCGCGTGGCGTACGCATGCGCACCTCATCGGCAGTGACACGCGTCCTAGTCGAGAACGGTGCCGCAGTCGGTGTGCAACTGGCGGACGGAGAGGAAATCCGTGCGCGCAAAGTCGTGTCGAACCTCAATCCCAAACTGTTGTTCGGCAACCTGGTGGATGGGTCGTTCCTGCCGGCGGAATTTCTCTCGCGAATCGGCGCCTACAAGTGCGCGTCCGCCACCTTTCGCATGAACGTGGCCTTGTCCGAGTTGCCGCAGTTCACCTGCTTGCCCGGGCCCGGCGCGCATCTTTCGTCCGGCATCATCATGGCGCCGACGTTACGCTATATGGAACAAGCCTATTTCGATGCGCGTACCTTCGGCTGGTCGAGGCAGCCGATCGTCGAAATGCTGATACCCAGCACGGTCGACGATTCGCTGGCCCCGGCCGGGCAACACGTGGCGAGCCTGTTTTGCCAGCACGCCTCCCCGACCCTGCCGGACGGTCGCAGCTGGGACGATTGCCGCGAGGAATTTGCCGATCTGATCGTCGCCACGGTCAACGGTTTTGCCGCCAATTTTCGCGCCAGCGTGTTGGCCCGGCAGATCCATTCCCCCCTTGATTTGGAACGGAAATTCGGCCTGATCGGCGGTGATATTTTCCACGGCGCCTTGTCGCTGGACCAACTGTTCAGCGCCCGCCCGTTGCTGGGCTACGGCAACTATCGCACCCCCGTGCGCGGCCTCTACCAGTGCGGCGCAGGCACCCACCCAGGCGGCGGCGTCACCGGGATTCCCGGCCACAATGCGGCGCGCGAGGTTCTCAAAGACCGCTAGGCAGGCCGAAAGTCTGTCGCCTCCGCGATATTTGCCCCAGTGTGAGATTTCGCACTTCGCCCGGCTTTTTGGCGGCGTACCATCCCCTGAACGTGGGGTTATCTGGAGTTTACATTCCGTGCGCTGGAGCTTACTATGAGTCCCAAGGGAAAAGGCATGACTTTCCCTTATGAATCAAGACCGAACGTGTCGGTCTTGGCGCGACTTACTGCCACGCACCGGGAACTAACGCGATCGGTGCCGGCGCTTCCGGACGGTATCGAAGATGATAAAAACATCCGCCTCTCGTGCAGCAAGAATTTTCTGGGGACCCACGCTTGCCAGTTTGTTGCTGGTAGCGTTAACCGCATCGGCTCAGGCCGATCCCAAATTGTTGAAGGCAGCGCAGGAATCGCTCGCCGCCAACAATCCCAAGCAGGCGTATATGCTGCTCGTGGCTGAACAGGATCGCTTTGCCGGTGATATCGAATTCGATTATCTGCTCGGTGTGGCATCGCTCGACAGCGGCAAGATCGATGAGGCCATCATCGCTTTCGAACGCGTGCTGGCGGTGAATCCCAAACACGCCGGCGCGCAGATGGACCTGGCGCGCGCCTATTACACGGCAGGCTCGCTCGACCTCGCCGAAGGCACCTTCAAGAAACTGAAGGAAAGCAATCCGCCGGCCATCGCGCTGATGGCCATCGATCGTTACCTGGATGCGATCGCCGAGCAGCGCAAGAAGCGCCGTCGAGTTCTCGCCGCATGGGGCGAAATGTCGCTCGGCTACGATAGCAACCTGACTGGGGTGCCGCGCGACTTCTCGTCTGCCGTGGCGTCCTCATTCAATTTGCAGGGTATCAGCCCTACCGGTAACTCGATCGAACGCAAGGCGCCTTACCTCGGTGCCGCCCTGGGTGTGGACTACACGGTACCGATCGGCCAGACCTGGAGCGGGTTCGCCGGCGGCGAAGTGCGCGAGCGCGCCTACCGCAGGCAAGCGGCATTTCGCTCGACGTCCGTAGATGGTCGCGCCGGAGTCGCGTGGACCAGCGATGCGCATCAGCTTCGCTTTGGCGTTTCCGGTAACCGCTTCGATCAGGAAGGCGCAGCGCCGGGCGACCCCAAGCCCACCAACGACCGCCGCTCCGGCATGGCCAGCGCCGATTATCGTTATGCCTTGTCCGATCGCCAGCAACTGAGCTTCGGCATCAACGCGGCGCGCACCCGATTCCCCGCCAACGACGTCGAGGATTTCAATTCGACCATCGCCACCCTCGGCTGGATTCGTGCCTTCGACGCCAAGAATGCGCCGCTGTTGCAGATCAGCACCTTCTACAGCCGCGACAAGGCGGTGCGCAAGCTGGCCGACGGACTCACGGACAAGTCGAAGGGCGTGTACGGCCTGCGCGGCTATTTCCAGTTTTCCCTGACCGAGAAACTCGGCGCTTTCACCAGCGTCGGCTATACCGAGCGCAAGGACAAGGATGCCTTTGCACGTGCCACGCAGGTGGAAATCGGCAAGGACAAACTGTCCGATCTGACGCTGGGCCTCAACTGGCGGTTCCAGAAAAGCTGCGCGCTGCGCACGCAATGGTTCTACTCGCGCAATCATTCCAATATCGCCATTTACGAATTTTCACGTAACGAGTATTCATCCAATATCCGCTGCGATTTCTGATTGACCATCGTTTTTCCCGAGGACGCAAAATGAAAAATTCCATCTCCTTCCGTGATCACGCCGTACACGGCATGAAGCTGCTCGTTTGCCTGGCCGCCTTGACGGCGTCGGCATGGGCGCAAGCCGCCAGCGGCACCTTCACCTACGTCACCGGGGGCGTTTTTGTCGAAACGCAGGGGCGGCGGGTTCCGGCCACGCGCGGCATGGAAGTCAATTCCGGCGACTTGGTGGTCACGCAAGCCAACGGTATGGCGCAGTTGGCCATGGTCGATCAGGCCAAGTTGTCGCTGCGCTTCAACTCCCAGCTTCGCATCGAGAGCTATCCCAGCAGCGCCACCGGCCAGGAGGGTGCTACTTTGTCATTGCTGCGCGGCACCTTGCGCACCTTTACCGGCCTGCTGACGCCGTCCAACCGCGAGAAATACCTGATGAAAACGCGCGTTGCCACGGTCGGTATCCGCGGCTCCGGCAATATCCTCAATCACGAGGAAGACAACGGCACGCCGATCACCATCAATCACACGATTGAAGGCAGCCACATCGTCAGCAGCCTGTCCGGCAGTTTTGCACCGATCATCACCTTCCCCAACGACACGATTCGCATCGAGATTGGCAAGCCGCCGGAAAGAATTCCGACGCCTCCCGCCATCGTTGCCGCCGCGACCACCATGACGAGCAAGGAAGCTCCGCCGGCCGCGACCAGCACCGCGTCATCCGCCGCGGCGGGTAGCACCTCCGGCGGTTCCTCGGGCGGCACCACGGGCGGCCCCACCGATCCCAATGCCAATTCGGCGGCGACGGCGGCTGCCACGACGACCTCTACCAGCACCGGTACCAACGCCGCCAGCACCTTGACCGGCGCCGGCGCGGGCACCACGATCTCGACCAGCACCGCAGCAGTGGTACCGCCGGTATCGCCGGTCGACACCACCGGCCTTCGCGACGTGGTGGTGGTGGCCAACGGCAACACCAGCAATGCGCAAACTCTGACCACGCAAATGACGCTCGATAACGGCGCGGTGCGCGCGTATCAGGGTTATGCCGGTGCCCAGGGCGGTTCGTCGGTGAACATCAGCGGCGGCACCGCGGCGGAAGTCCAGACCTTGAATCTCGGCAGTGGCGCGCAAATCGTGCTGGGCCGCTGGGATAACACCAACAATGTCGTGATGTCCGGATTCAACGGTCAGGCTCAAGGCCCCGCCCACTTCATTTACGGCACTTCGGGTTTCCCGGCGTACCTGTCCGATGTGCTGACCGGAACGGCGAGTTACACCCGGGTCGGCGCGACTACGCCGACCGATAATTTCGGTTCGCTCGGCACCCTGACCAGCGCCCTGTTCGACGTAAATTTCACGCAGCGCACCTTGAACACCACCATCGGCATCAGCATGGGTGCGAACGCCGGCAACCCCGCCACCACTTGGACCTTGCAGGCGAACGGCCTGCCGTTCGCATTCAACACTTTCCTGGCGATCGCCGGTATCAACCTCACCATCACCAACAATACCAACGGACAGAATTCCACCAGCGGCGCCTTGTTCGGCACGTTGGAGGGAAGTTTTGTCGGCGCCGCGTTGAACGGGGTCATTCTCGGTTACGGGTTTTCCGACTTGACCGGCCTGCGCGAGCGTGACGTCAACGGCGTGATTGCGTTCCAGGGTCCGGCGCAGCAGACCAATGTGGCCTACCGCGACGGTATCGTGTCCGACCCGACCTTGTCGCTGGCGCCCGCCACCTACATCCGCTCCTACACCACCACCGACCGTGCCACCGAGGTCAATCTCGACGCCGACGGACGCGCGATCTCCTTCACGGCGCCATTCGTGCAAAACGGGCAGATCGCGGGACACTTGGGCTATACATCCAATGTGGCTCGCGTGGTCGATAACGGCACCGATCCGGTGACCGGCTTGTCGTGGGGACGCTGGACCGGTGGCCAGGTTGTGGCGGGAAACCAGAACGTCGATCTTGCCGGACGCAGCCTGCATTACATCTTCGGCCCGATACAAACCGCCCCGGTTGCCTTGCCGTTGACGGGAACCGGCACCTACGACGTGGTGGGCTCCACCCATCCTACCGATCTGGCCGGCAATGTGGGCACGATGAATTCGGCCACGTTGAATGCCAATTTCTCCAACAAGACGGTCGATACCTCGGTCAACGTCACCATCGCCGGGCAAACGTGGAATGCCGCGGCCACCGCGGTGCCGATTTATCGCGACCAGTATTTCTCCGCCTACGGCGGTGCGCCCGGCGCCAACCGGCCGGCGCAATTGGTGATCACCTGTGCGCCGAGCTGCACGCCGCTGAATGCCCCCGGCAGCATCGACGGGTTCTTCACCGGCAAAACCGGCCAGGGCGCCGGCATGATGTACAACATCAATAACACGATCGCCGGTGCAGTCGCGTTTGCGCGGCGCGGCGGGTAGTCGAAGTCGTTTGCTGGATCCTATTTCACAATAATAAGACTCCAGCACCGTTTCGCTCTGGTCGACCAGGCGCGAGGCGGTAGCTGGAGTAGTTCATTTGATGCAAAGATTGTCGCGCCGGTTGCGAGCCGGCGCATTGTTGGGGGACCGCCGTGATATCGATTCGCCGCTTGCTCGGTACCAAAATTTTTGCTGCGGCGATATCGCTCGCGGGATTGTTCGCTGTCCCGGGTGAAGCCGGCGCAGTCGCCGGTTGCAACTGGGTCGGGGCCAGCGGCCAAAGCTGGGATGTTGCGAGCAACTGGAGCTGCGGGCGAATTCCCCTCAGCAGCGATGACGTGGTCATCGCGGCGGGCACCGTGCAACTGGGCTCCGCCGTATATTCCATCAATTCCCTGACATTGCAGACCAACGGCTCGATTACCGGGCTCGGCATTTTGTCCAGCACGATCGTCGTGAACGGCGCCTTTCCGCTGCAGTTCGGCTCCAGCACTGTGCTGACCGCCATGACGCTGGTCGGGCCACCGATCAATATCGTCGCCAGTCCTGCGTCTGCCGTGACGCAGTTGGCCGGTGTGGAGTTCACCATCTCCCCCGGTGGCACGCTATCGGCCAATCTGCAACTGGACAGCGCTTCCACGCTGTTCAATGACGGCACCGTCGCCGCAAATATTTCCGGCACCGGCATATTCATCAACCGCGCCCTGATCGATAGCGGTCCGACCATCGCCACCACGCTCAGCAATCAAGGCATCATGCGTGGCACGATCGCTCTGGCGAGCGCCGCCAACCTGTCGAATCCGTCCGGCGTGATCGGCGACAGTTCCATCGCCACAAGCATCACGGCGCCCGGAAACTTGGCGCTGGGCGGCGGATTTGTGGTCGGCAATGTCACGTTCAACGTTTCCACATTGACCAATAATGCCGCGTTGATCGCGCCCGGCGCCGCCGGTGCAATCGGCACCGTAACCGTCAACGGCGATTTTGTGCAAGGGCCCGGCGGAACGCTCGCAATGGATGTGTTTGGCCAGGCAGGCGGCCAATTCGACCAGTTGCTGGTCAGCGGTACGGCTTCCCTTGGCGGCCATTTGATTTCGAATATCGACAGCGAGTTCTTCACGCCCGTGGTAGGCAACACCTTCAATCTCATCACGCACGCCGGTGCTACCGGTTCGTTCGCCATGGTGCTGGACGACAACAACTACGGTGTGTCGGTAAATTACCTCACCAATCAAACGCAGTTGCTGATCACGGCTCAACAGCCGATCGTGTGCCAGTTTATTCCGGCATCGGGCCAGTGGAATGTCGCCGCTAACTGGGGCGGCGGTTGTGCCATGACAACGGTGCCCGGCGCCAACGACCGGGCGGAAATCACCGGCAAGACTGCCATCCTGCCCGCCGGCACAACACAGATCGGCGACTTGTATCTTGGTGCCTCCGTCATCCAGGGCGCCGGCAGGACCTCCAGCACCCTGCAGGTCGGCAAAGCCGGTGGCATCGCCTGGGGTAGTGGCAGCTACACCTTCCAGACCATGCGCATGACCATCACCACCGTCAGCCCCCTGTTCGCCATCAGCGGCACAACCACGCTGGACGACACGGCGATCGTGGTGAACGCAGGCAGCACGGTCAATTTCGCACAGATCAGCGCGATCAACTGCACCTCCTTTTACGTTTTCAACAACGGCACTTTCAACCTGACCGGCGATGTGACGGCGGCGGCGCCGCCCTGCGAGTTTTACAACGCGAGCAGCGGTGTCCTGCAAAACAGCGCACCCGTCCAGCTCTCCGGCATGTTGGAAAACGAAGGTGTCATCCTGCCGGGCGGTTCGGTCAATGTCCTGACGCTGGCTTCTCCCGCGAATTTCCAGCAGACCTCCTCCGGCGCGGTCATCAAGGGTTTCGGCACGCTGGCTGCCAGTAGCGCGCTCACCATCGGCGGCGGCGAAATCGGCGGCTACGTGACCTTCAATGTGCCGACCTTGAACAATACCGGCGCCGTCGTCAGGCCCGGTGGCAGCGGTGCGATCGGCAACATCCTCGTGACCGGCAATTACATCGCCGGCGCGGGAGCTACACACGAGTTCGAGTTCACCAAATCATACGACGGCGAGACCCACTCCATTCGTAGCGACTATTTGCAAATCAACGGCGTGGCGTCGGTATTCGCGGGCAGTCTGAACGTACCGTTTATCACGACCAGTGACGGTCCAAGCACGCCGGCCATACTTGCGCAGGGCAGCAGCCGTGTGCTCATCTCCCATCAGGGGGCGAGCGGTACCTTCGCAAATTTCACCTATACGCCCGGCCGTACCGAAACCTTGGCCTACAACCCGAACAACGTGGCGATGCTATCGGGTCCGATATCGTTCATCTTTACGGTGACCTCGACCGCGGACAGCGGACCCGGAACACTTCGCGATGCGATTAACAACATCAACTTAAACTCGCAGTCGTGTGGTGGCCAGCAAACCTTCTTTGCGGCGCCCGGCAACGGCGGCAACGGCGGGCCGATCGTGCATACCGCCACCGCGGCGCCGGTGTACACCATCAATTTCGCCGTCGGCACCGGCGTCATCGGGATTCAGCCGCAGTCGCAACTGCCGGCCATCGCCTGCCCGACCCTGATCGACGGCACCACGCAGCCCGGCTCGACCGTCAACAGTACTTCGGGACAGTTCAACGCCACTGTCAACGTCATCCTCAACGGCGTCAATTGCGTCGAATGCAACGGCCTGTCGATCGATTCCAACAATACCGTCGTGAAGGGGCTGTCGATTATCAATTGGAGCGGGGTCGGCATCGACATGACCGGCAATGCCAGCGATTCGGCGCTGTTCGGCAACCTGATCGGCCTCGATGCCGGCGGCAATGCGCACGGCAACGGCTACGGCATCATGATCGAGAACGGTCCCTTCAATGTATTGGTGGGCGACAGCACTCCGGCCGGCCTCAACGTTATCTCCGGCAATGCAACACAGGGCATTTTTGTCGACGGCAGTTCCACCAGCGGCGTGATCATCGGCGGTAACCTGATCGGCCTCGGCACCAACGGCAGTACCAGTATCGGCAACGGCAATTCCGGCTACGGCATTACCGTGAAGGATGCCAATGGCATTCAGATCGGTAACAGCAGCATCGACGGCGGCGGCGCCGGTCCGGCCGGCAAGGGTGTCGCGGTGATCGGCAGCGCCGGCGGCGTGTCGATACTCAATACCGGCATTTACAACGCGACCATCGGTATTGACCTCAACAACGACGGACCGACTCCGAACGACGCGGGTGACGTCGATACCGGTCCGAATGGACTGCAGAATTATCCTGTTATTACCGGCGTTACCTATCTGGCCGGCGGCATCACCACCGTGACCGGCACGCTCAATAGCGCGAGCCTCGGCAACTATCGCCTGGAAATGTTTACCAGCTCGCCGTATTCGAGCAATCGCCAGGGTCAGCTGCCTTCCGGTCAACTGGTCGTAGCGCTGGACATGGCCGGCAATACCAACTGGACCATGACCACGCCGGGACCCTTCGTCAATCCGAGCATGACCGCGACCGACAACGCGAGCAACAGCACCTCGGAGTTTTCGCCGATGCACTACACGCCGTTTTCGTACGTGGTGCCGGCCGCATTCAATACGCTGAACAACGTCGCGCAGACGCGCAACGTGACGCTGACCAACCTGACCAATCAGGCGGTGACCGTCGGCTCTACGTCATTCCAAAGCGGCGCCAATTTCTCGGTGACCGGCAACACCTGCACCGCCGTGGCGCCGGCGGCAAATTGCACCATCACGGTGCAGTTCCTCAGCACCACGCCGATCACGACCAGCGACACGCTGTCCGTGTTCGTGCTAGCCGCCACCAACACACACATCGTTTCCGACGCTATCTACCAGTTTCCTCTTTCTGCGGTTGCGACTTCGGGTGGCCCGCCCACGCCGACCACTATTTCGACATCGACGCCCGGCCTGAATTTCGGCCAGGTCCTGACGGGAACGGCCGCCTCGCCGACGCAGCTCATCACGCTGACCAACACCGGCGCCAATCCGCTGATCGTGACCGGCGTCACCCTGAGCGGCGTGGCCGCAGGGGAATACTCGCAGACCAATACCTGCGCTTCCCCGGTGGCCCCCACCATGACCTGCGCGATCACGGTCGGCTTCACGCCAGCCGTCAATGGTGCGCGTAGCGCACAGGTGAATATCGCCAGCAATGCCACCGGCTCGCCGCACGTCGTCACGCTGACCGGCACCGGGCTTGCCCGACCGGTAGTGAGCCTTGCCATCTCGCCGGTCGCGGTCGTGATCGGTGGATCGGTCACGGCGACGATGACCCTCAGCAATGCCAATGCCTTCGTGCTGACGGCCAACGGGTTCACCTACAACCATATCCCGGGACTCGTCAATGCTGCCGTGCCGGGCGTTTCCTCCACCTGCCCGGGTGCGGGCCCGACCGCGGCCGCGGGTGCCGGAACCATCGTGCAGGCAAGCAGCTTTACGATTCCCGCCGGCGGCTCGTGCAGTTTCAGCGTCAACGTAACGGCCAGCGCAGCCGGCAGCTATTCCGGTTCGGTCGCAGCCGGGTTGATCGTGACTCCGCCCACCAGCAATGTCGCGTCCAACCAAGTCACCCTGACGGTGGCGCCGCCGAATAGCCCGGCGGTCACGTTGACCCCGGCTAGCCTGCAATTCGGTTCGCAGGGCATCGGCACAACCAGTGCCGCTAAAACGGTGGTGGTGACCAACAGCGGCAATGCGGCCCTGACCATCACCAGGATCAGCAGCATTGGCGATTTCGCGTTTGTGTCCAACTGTCCGCTTGCGCCGGCTACGCTCGGCACCGGCGCCACCTGCAAGATCGATGTGATCTATAGCCCCTTGGTCGGTGGGCCGGAAAACGCCTTTGTTTACATCGATGACAATGCACCGGTTAATCCGCAGGCGATCCCTGTCGGCGGCCAGGGTATTCAAATCCCGCTGCCCGCCATCGCGGTAAGCCCCTCTTCGCTGGCCTTCGGCGACCGCGTGGTGGCGAGTACCAGCGCCACGCAGATCATCACCGTCAATAACGCGGGCCTTGCCGATCTGTCCCTCAGCAGCGTCGTTCTCAGCGGGGCAGGCTTCGTGCGGACCACTATTGCGCCGGCCGGCGTCACCATACCCAGTTGCGGCTCCACCGTGCCCGCGCAATCGAGTTGCTTCATCGGGATCGTGTTCGCTCCGTCCGCGACCGGTGCCGTGTCCGGCGATGTGGCGATCTCGCACAATGTGCTGCCGACCGCTGCCGTCCCGGTCGCCAATCCGGTTCACGTCACGCTGAGCGGCAACGGCACGCCGATTCCGGCTCCGGTGATCCAGCTGAGCAGTGCACCGGCATTCGGCAACGTCATCGTCGGCAACAGTGCCACGCAGGGCGTGACCATGACCAATACCGGTACCGCAGCACTTGCGGTGAGCGCCGTCACCTTGAGCGGACTGAACGCTTCCGAGTATTCGCTCAGCGGCAATTGCGTGACCAGCCTCAATCCTGGCGCCAACTGCGCATTCAACGTCCAATTCGCGCCCTTGTCGCTGGGCGCCAAGGTTGCCTCGGTCAATATCGCCAGCAATGCGCAAAACGCAACCGCCGGCGTGAATTCGCTTGCCTTGACGGGGACTGGCGTGCCGGTGCCGAAACCGGTGATGCAATTGAGCGCCACCACACTCGGTTTTGGCAATGTCATATACGGCAGCTCGTTCAGCCAGGGGACGGGATTCAGCAATTCCGGCACGGCCGCGATGCAGATTTTGGGCATCGACACTTCGGGTAACTCTGATTTTACGGTTACCCAATCCTGTGGCACTTCGCTCGCTGCGGGAGGGCAGTGCCGCCTGACGGTGAACTTTGCGCCGCACGCCCTCGGTGCGCGTAGCGGCACCGTCAACATCCGCACCAATGCCGACGGCAGTCCGCACCATATCCAGATCAGTGGCACCGGTTGCCGCTACTTCTCGCCGGCTGCCGCACGGTTCTTCCTCACCAGTTGTTGATGCCGGCTGCATGGCTGGACGAAAGCCCCGCGAAAGCGGGGCTTTTTTTGCCCTTGCCACTCCCGGCATCGATGCTAGAATTGCCCCGAGCCGGCCCCGCCTTTCAGACGCCCAACTATTCTCGATGAGCAACGATTTCATACTGGAAACTCGCGGCCTGACCAAGGAGTTTCGCGGCTTTACCGCCGTCGACCGGGTCGACCTCAAGGTGCGGCGCGGCAGCATTCACGCGCTGATCGGCCCCAACGGCGCCGGCAAGACCACCGTGTTCAACCTCCTCACCAAGTTTCTGCCGGTAACCGCCGGCACGATTCACTTCAACGGCATCGACATCACGCGCGAAAAGCCAGCGCAAATCGCGCGCCGCGGCGTGATCCGCTCGTTTCAGATTTCGGCGGTCTTTCCCCATCTCAGCGTGCTCGAAAACGTCCGCGTGGCCTTGCAGCGAACTCTCGGTACCAGCTTCCATTTCTGGAAATCGGAGAAGACGCTGTTGCCGCTCAACGAGCGCGCCATGGAGCTGCTCGCCGAAGTCGATCTCGCCGAATACGCAAGCCTGCCGACGGTGGATCTGCCCTACGGTCGCAAGCGCGCCCTCGAGATCGCGACCACGCTGGCGATGAACCCGGAGCTGATGCTGCTCGACGAGCCGACCCAGGGCATGGGCCACGAGGACGTGGGCCGGGTGGTCGAATTGATCCGCAAGGTCTCGGCCAATCGGACCGTGCTGATGGTCGAACACAATATGAGCGTGATCGCCCATCTCTCCGATACCATCACCGTGCTGGCGCGTGGCTCGGTACTGGCCGAGGGGCCGTACGAAACGGTGTCGAACAATCCGCAGGTGCTGGAAGCCTACGTCGGCAGCGCCGAGCCGGAGGCGGTGTGAGTGGAGTAAGCGCCCTGCAGGTTGCTGATTTGCACGCCTACTACGGCGAATCGCACATCCTGCACGGCGTTTCCTTCGAGGTCCAAAAAGGCGAACTGGTGACGCTGCTGGGGCGCAACGGCGCGGGGCGCACGAC
>CAZCKI010000012.1:7760-16011 GCA_964498815.1 uncultured Burkholderiales bacterium | reverse complement strand
CCGCGCATGGCCTGCGAGGCGCTCAAGGCCTTCGCCCACCCGCGCCTCAGGATGCATTTCGTCGCCAACGTCGACGGCGCCGAATTGTCCGATGTGCTGGCAACGGTCGATGCCGGCACCACCCTATTCATCGTCGCCTCGAAGACCTTCACCACCATCGAAACGCTGCGTAACGCCCGCTCCGCGCGCGACTGGTTGCTCGCCTCCGGCGCGGACGAGGCCGATATCGCCCGGCACTTCGTCGCCGTCTCGACCAATGCCGCCGAGGTCGCGGCCTTCGGCATCGACGTGCGCAATATGTTCGAATTCTGGGACTGGGTGGGGGGCCGTTTTTCGCTGTGGTCCGCCATCGGCCTGCCGCTGGTGCTGGCGATCGGGCCCGCGCAGTTCGATGCCCTGCTCGACGGGGCGCACGCCATGGACCGCCACTTCCACGAGGCCCCGCCGGCCGCGAACATGCCGATACTGCTGGCGCTGATCGGCATCTGGCATCGCAATCTCTGCGGGATGACGAGTCACGCCGTGCTGCCCTACGCCGCGCACCTGCAACGCCTGCCGGCCTATTTGCAGCAGCTGGAAATGGAGAGCAACGGCAAGTCGGTGGGACTGGATGGAACCCCCGTGGCGCGCGCGACCTGCCCGGTCATCTGGGGGGAGCCCGGCACCAACGGCCAGCACGCCTTCTATCAGTTGCTGCACCAGGGAAGCGACTGCATCCCCGTCGATTTCGTAGCCCCCCTGGCCGCCTCGCACACGCTGGCCGAACACCAGCGCCTGCTGCTCGCCAATTGCCTCGCGCAAAGTGCCGCGCTGATGAACGGCAGGACGGCCGCGGAAGTGCGCGCCGAGCTGTGCGCGCAGCAGTTGCCGGAAAACGAAATCGAAAAGCTGGTCCCGCACCGCACCTTTGCCGGCGACCGGCCCAGCAATACGCTGCTGATGGAGCGGCTCGCCCCCGCCTCGCTCGGTGCCTTACTCGCGCTCTACGAACACAAGGTGTTCGTGCAGGGCGTCATTTGGGACCTCAACTCCTTCGACCAATGGGGCGTGGAACTCGGCAAGTCGGTGGCGAACGAAGTTGAGCGCGCCTTGCGCGCGGCGACCGATACCGGCCGCTTCGACGCGTCCACCGCGGGATTGATCCGGCGCGCGCGTAGCACCCGCACCGCCGCATCGAACTAATATGCGCTGCGTGCCGCAAGCGGGAGCCGGGTAATGGAATTGCATGCCGTCGTGAACCGAGTGACGCAGCGCATCCGCGAGCGCAGCCGCGGCACGCGCGGCGCCTATCTGGCGACGGTGGCCGCGGCGCGCGCGACCGGCGCCGCGCGCGGCCGCGTGTCCTGCACCAATCTCGCCCACGCCTTCGCCGCCGAACCCGCCAACGACAAGCTGACGCTTCGCGAAATCCGCCGACCCAACATCGGCATCGTCTCCGCCTATAACGACATGCTGTCGGCACATCAGCCGCTGGCGCGCTTTCCGGAGTTGATCAAGGATGCGGCGCGCAAGGCCGGTGCTACCGCCCAGTTCGCCGGCGGCGTGCCGGCCATGTGCGATGGTGTTACGCAGGGACAGCCGGGCATGGAACTCTCCCTTTTCTCGCGCGACGTGATCGCCATGTCCACCGCCGTCGCCCTTTCGCACGGCGTGTTCGACGCGGTGCTGTGCCTCGGTGTATGCGACAAGATCGTCCCCGGGCTGCTCATCGGCGCGCTGCAGTTCGGGCATCTTCCTGCGATCTTCGTCCCCGCCGGGCCGATGACCTCGGGCCTCTCCAACGACGAAAAGGCGCAAATCCGCCAGCGCTACGCCGAAGGCAAGGTCGATCGCGCGGCCCTGCTGGAAGCGGAGAGCCGCGCCTATCACGGGCCCGGCACCTGCACGTTTTACGGCACCGCCAACAGCAACCAGATGTTGATGGAAGTGATGGGCTTGCACCTGCCGGGTGCGGCCTTCGTTACCCCCAATACGCCGCTGCGCGATGCGCTCACCCGCGCGGCCGCCGGCCGCGTGGCCGAAATTACCCATCTGGGCGCGCACTACACGCCGATCGCCGAGGTGATCGACGAGCGCGCCATCGTCAACGGCATCGTCGGCCTGCTCGCCACCGGCGGCTCGACCAACCACACCATCCACCTGGTGGCGATCGCACGCGCGGCCGGCATCGTGATCGACTGGGACGACTTCGACGAACTGTCCACGGTGGTGCCGCTGATCGCCAGGATCTATCCCAACGGCAGCGCCGACGTGAACCATTTCCACGCCGCCGGCGGCATCGGTTTCACCATTCGCGAATTGCTGCAGGCGGGACTGCTGCACGCCGATGTGCGCACCGTGGCGGGCGACCACCTGGAGCGCTACACGCGCGAACCGGTGCTGGAAGACGACATGCTGATCTGGCGGCGGGCGCCAACGCGCAGCCACGATGAAAACGTGCTGCGGCCGGTGTCGAATCCGTTCAGCGCCGACGGCGGACTGAAAGTGCTGCGCGGCAATCTGGGCCGGGCGGTGATCAAGGTATCCGCGGTGAAACCGCAGCATCGGCGGGTGGAAGCCCCCGCCCTGGTATTCGACGACCAGGACCAGATGCTGGCCGCCTTTACGCGCGGCGAATTGCGCCGCGACTTCGTCGCAGTGCTGCGCTTCCAGGGGCCGCGTGCCAACGGCATGCCGGAACTGCACAAGCTCACCCCTGCCTTGGGTTCGCTGCAGGACGAGGGCTTTCGTGTCGCCCTGGTGACCGACGGGCGCATGTCGGGCGCCTCGGGCAAGGTGCCGGCGGCCATCCACGTGATCCCCGAGTGCCTGGCCGGCGGCGCGCTGGCGCGCGTGCGCGACGGCGATCTGATCCACCTGGATGCCGAGACCGGCGTGCTCGAGGCCCTGGTGGCGACGGCGGAGTGGCAACGCCGCATGCCGGCAACGGCGGATTTGAGCCGGCACCGGCAGGGCATGGGCCGCGAGCTGTTCGCCACCGCCCGCGCGCAAGCCGGCAGCGCCGAGCAGGGCGCGATGACCTTCGGTTTCGACGCCGTGGCTCCGCAGGTACTATCGGTCGGGGTGGCGGCATGAATCTCCGCGACATCCTCGCCGCCGGCCCCGTCATGCCGGTGATCGTACTGGATCGCGGCGAAGACGCGGTACCGCTGGCGCGGGCACTCACGCGCGGCGGCATCCGCGTTCTGGAAGTGACCTTGCGCACCCCCGTCGCACTCGATGCGATCCGCGCCATCCACGCCGAAGTGCCGGAGGCCATTGTCGGTGTCGGCACCATCACCCGCGCCGAAGATTTCGCGGCCGCGCGCAAAGCCGGCGCCGTTTTCGGCGTGAGCCCCGGCGTATCTCCCGCGCTGCTGGCGGCGGCGCGCGATCACGACCTGCCGTTCCTGCCCGGGGTGATGACACCGGCCGATATCATCACCGCGATGGAAGCCGGTTACACGACCCTGAAATTTTTTCCGGCCCGGCAGGCGGGCGGCGTCGAGATGCTGAAAGCGCTGGCGGGGCCGTTCCCGCAAGTCGCGTTCTGCCCCACCGGCGGCATCGACGCGCAATCGGCGGGCGAGTATCTGGCGCTGGCCAACGTCGCCTGCGTCGGCGGTTCCTGGCTGGCGCCAGGCGATCTGATCGCGCGCCAGGATTGGGACGAGATCGAACGCCGCGCCCGTACTGCGGTCAGCACACTGAGCAAGAGATAATTTCCCGCCATGACCGAACACATTAGCGATTGTCATGCACTGGTCCTGTTCGGCGCCACCGGCGACCTGGCCCGGCGCATGCTCTGGCCTTCCCTGTACGCGCTGCACCTGGACGGCCTGCTGCCACAAGACTTCCCGCTGATCGGAGCCGCCACCTCGGTACTCTCGAACGAACAGTTTCTCGCCAAGGTGAAGGAGGCGATTCAGCAATCGGCCAACGCCAGGCTGTACGCCGACGATGCCTTTGCCGCCTTCGCCAAACGCGTGCGCTACGTGTCCGTAAACGTCTCGGCGCCCGACGGCCTACAGCCGGTGCGCGAGGCCCTGGGCACGCGTCTGTCCGACAGGGCTGAAAGCGGCATCATCTACTACCTCTCCACCGCGCCGCAGTTGTTCGGGCCGATCTGCCGGGCCCTGCGTGCCGGCGAACTGGTGAACGCGCACTGCCGCGTGGTGGTGGAAAAACCGATCGGCACCGATGCCGCCTCGGCGCACCGCACCAACGAGGATATCGCCGCCGCCTTCGACGAGCACCAGGTGTTTCGCATCGATCACTACCTGGGAAAGGAGGCGGTGCAGAACCTGATCGCGCTGCGTTTCGCCAACGCCATCTTTGAACCGCTGTGGAATGCCAACGCCATCGAGCAGGTGCAGATCACCGTGGCCGAGACGGTGGGCGTGGACGGCCGCTGGCCGTTCTACAACGGCACCGGCGCGCTGCGCGATATGGTGCAGAGCCATCTGCTGCAACTCCTGTGCCTGGTGGCGATGGAACCGCCGGCCAGCTTTACACCCTCGGCGGTACGCAACGAAAAGGTCAAGGTGCTGTGGTCGCTGAAACCCATCGTTGGCGCCGACGTGGCCCTGCACACCGTGACCGGCCAGTACACGGCCGGTTTTTCCGGGGGCGAACCCGCAGCCGCTTATCTCGAGGAAAGCGGCGCGGAACGGAGCAGCGATACCGAGACCTTCGTTGCCCTGCGCGTCGAGCTCGACAACTGGCGCTGGGCGGGTGTGCCGTTTTATTTGCGAACGGGAAAACGCATGCAAAAACGGCTGAGCGAAATCGTCATCCAGTTCAAATCGGTGCCGCATAATATCTTCGCCGGCATCGGCGCCGCGCTTTCGTCGAATAGCTTGCTGATCAAACTGCAGCCGGATGAAATGATCACGCTGACCCTGATGCACAAAAAGCCGGGATTGAACGGTGTGCAACTGGGGGAGGTGGGTCTCAACCTGTCCCTGAGCGATGCCTTCAGTCAGGCTCGCCGCCGCATCGCTTACGAGCGCATGCTGCTCGACGTGCTGCGCGGCAACTCGGCCCTATTCGTGCGTCGCGACGAAATCGAGGCGGCGTGGAAGTGGATCGATGGCATCATCGAGGGCTGGAAGAGTAGCGCGCAAAAACCCAGGCCCTACGGCGCCGGCAGCTGGGGGCCGAGTGTGGCCATCGGTCTGCCCGAGCGCCACGGGCACTCCTGGCACGAATAGGTTCTCAGGGCGGCGCCATGACACAGGAACTGCAAACAATCCCCGAGTGGCACCAGGTCGACGAGGCGACGTTTCGCGAAAAAATCCTCGCCCACTACCGGCCCGCCGTGCTGCGCGGTCTGGTCGCGGACTGGCCGGCAGTGCGGCGCGCGAACCAGTCCCCCGAGGCGCTGTGCGCCTATCTGCGCGAACACGACAGCGGCAGCGAGGTCGATGCGCTGCTGATGCGTCCTGAAGTGAAGGGGCGAATTTTTTATAACGACGATATGAGCGGCTTCAACTACGCACGCAACCGCGTGACGATTTCCGCCATCGTCGAACAACTGACGCGCTACGCCCGCTTTGCCGATCCGCCCGCGCTGGCGGCGCAAAGCGCGCCGATCGCCGAATGCCTGCCCGGCTTCCTGCGCGAAAACACGATGCCGCTGCTGAACGACGCGGTGGCGCCGCGCATCTGGCTGGGCAACCAGGTCACGACACCGGCGCATTTCGACGAATCGCAGAACATCGCCTGCGTGGTGGCGGGCCGGCGCCGTTTCACCCTGTTTCCGCCGCAGGAAATCGCCAACCTCTATATCGGCCCGCTCGGTTTCGCTCCCACCGGCACGCCGATCAGCATGGTCGATTTCGCAAAGCCCGATTTCGCCCGCTACCCGCGCTTCCGACAGGCGCTGGCCGCGGCGCAGGTTGCCGAGCTGGAACCCGGCGACGCGATCTACATCCCGACGCTGTGGTTCCACCACGTGCAATCGCTCAGGCAGTACAACGCGCTGGTCAATTATTGGTGGAAGGGCGCCATCGGCAGCGTGGACGACAGGATCGGCTCGGCACTCGACTGCCTGTTGCACAGCCTGCTCAATCTGAAACAGTTGGCGCCCGAGCAAAAACAGGCTTGGCAACATATTTTCGATCACTACGTTTTTAATGCCGAAGACGACCCGGCGGCGCACCTTGCCGAAGGAAAGCGCGGCCTGCTGGGCGAGATGACGCCCGAGCTGGAGCAGGAGATCAAGGCTTTTTTGATCCAGCAATTACAGCGTTGAAAAGACTGCCGTCCACGAACCGGAGTTGCGTGAACCATGAACACGACCGAAATTTTCCTGATCGCCATGGCGATCATCTTCACCGTTCCCTACCTGATCTGGCGCCTGGGCGGAACCGACTATTACGCCCCGCTGGTGGTGGTGCAAATCATCACCGGCATTCTGCTCGGGCCCGGCATATTGGGAAAGGGCTTCCCGGAGTATTACGCCTTCGTGTTCAATCCGACGGTGGTGCATGCACTCAACGGCATCGCTTGGTGGGCGGTGATGACCTTCGTTTGGCTGGCGGGCATCGAACTCGATCTGGGCCAGGCCTGGAAGCATAGGCGCGAAAGCACGCTGACCGCGAGCTTTGCGCTCGGCGTACCGCTGCTGTTCGGCTGCATCGCCGCCGCCGGCTTGCTGGTACAGGACGGCTGGTTGGGCGCGACCGGCACGCCCTGGCAATTCGTGCTGGGCGTGGGCATGGCCTGCGCGGTCACGGCCCTGCCGATCCTGATCCTGCTGATGGAAAAACTGCAGATCCTGCGCGAGCCGATCGGCCGGCGCATCCTGCGTTACGCGAGCCTGGACGACGTCGCCATCTGGGGCGTACTGGCGCTGATCCTGATGGACTGGCAGCGCATCGGCAAGCAGGCCCTGTTTCTGGCCGCCTTCGCTGTCTGCAGCATCGGCTTTCGCCGCCTCATGGCTCGCCTGCCGGAGCGGGACCGCTGGTACGTGGGCCTGATCTGGCTGGCCGCCTGCGCCTTCGGCGCCGATTGGTCCGGGCTGCACTTCATGGTCGGCGCCTTTTTGTCCGGTGTGATCATGGACGCACGCTGGTTCGACCAGGCCAAGCTCGACCAGCTGCGAGAGAACATTCTTCTAGTCGTCATGCCGGTATTTTTTCTCAGCACGGGCTTGCGCACCAATTGGTCGCTGGGGGGAGAGTCGGTGTTCGTGGCGGCCGGTGTCCTGTTGCTGGCTTCCGTAGCCGGTAAGCTCGCCGGCGTTCACCTCGCCGGCCGCGCGCTGGGCTGGGCGCCGGGCGAGGCATCCATCATCGGCTGGCTGTTGCAGACCAAGGCGCTGATCATGATCATCTTCGCCAATATCCTGCTCGACAAGGCCATCATCAGCAACGAAACCTTTACCGCCCTGCTGCTGATGGCGGTGGCCAGCACCATGCTGACGGTACCGGTGGTCGCGCCCAAGCTGGCGCGCATCAAGGAACTGATCCTGCGGTCGGCGTGAGGACGTGAGCGAGACGCTGCCGCATCGAGGGCAGCGGCGCGCTCAGGGTTTCTTGGGATAGTAGGCGGCGTACTTTTCGGTCGCGCTGGCGTAGGCGGCCTTGTCGTCCAGTTTTTGCGCGCAGCTGACCAAGAGGCGCAGCTGCTCCTCCGGCGGCGTTTTGCCGGCCGCCTCCGCCGCCTGGATGTCGGCCGTGACCTCCTGCCGTGCGCGAGCAAAATCGTTATTCAGATAGTAGGAAAACACCAGGGCGCGGCGGATCGCCGCATCCTTGCCGCCGTCCTCGAAGTAACGCGTGGCCCAGGCGATGGTCTTGGCGAAATTTTTCTGGTTGAAGTATTTGCGCACCAGCTGGTCGTCGAATTCCTGCCGCTCGTCCGCCGGCGCCCGGCCGGAGGCCAGCGTCGCTTCCAGGGATTTGACGAGCAGAACATCGTCCTTGAGCGAGGAGGCGAGGGCTACGCGCGTGCGTTCAATCAGATAACTTTCCTCGGCGGTCTTGTCGCTGAGCGCGTCCAGATCGGACAGCTTGGCCAGCGCCTCGACGTATTTCCTGTCCTGCAGCAAGGTCTGCGCCGCCTTGATCGCGATCTTGACCTGGTCGGGCTTTTTCTGCGTGCCGGCACTCAGCTGGTTTTGCGCTTTCAATCGTGCGATTTCGATTTCCAGCTTGGGCCGAACGGGGACATCGTCCGATGTCTGTGAGCCGACCACCGTGCCCGCCTGCACGGTCTGCGATCGAACACAGGGCGAATACACCGTCGTCAGGCCGGCAAAAAC
>CAZCKI010000012.1:0-7750 GCA_964498815.1 uncultured Burkholderiales bacterium | reverse complement strand
AGCATGATGGTTCTCCTGGCGTCATTGGCGCAATCAAATGTTCGCGCAGATGCCGGGCGGGCGCAAGAATACCACTTAGGTATTTTTTCGATCGCAATGCGAAAAAGGAGGATCAGTCTGGCACGCGAATTGACCCGCCGGAGATTCCGGCCTCGTAAGGCGTCCCCGTGCCGGGACGCAAGCTCGTCACGGCCAAATTCGTACGTAGCTTTGTGCGGCGATGAGCGCGGCCACGAAGCAAGCCAGGAACACCGTTTCCGCGACCATCAGCAGGACCGGTATCAGGCCTACGGCTGCCAGGTCCTTCAGCGAAGTGCGCATACCCATCGCCGATATCGCCAGCACCAGCGCAAACCGCGAAGTCGTTTCCGCCAGCGGCAGGACCGATGCGGGCAGCGACCAGATGCTATTGATTCCTACCAGGAGGGCGAAGGCCACGACAAACCAGGGCAATAGCGGCGGGCGAGGGCGATCCGGCGCCGGCTTGGAATGAAAAAGGAACGAGAGCAACAAGATCGCCGGCAACAACATCGAAACCCGCAGCAGCTTCACGATCGTTGCGGTATCGCCCGCGTCCTTGCCCAGGCTATACCCCGCACCCACCACCTGGGCGACATCGTGTATGGTGCCGCCCAAAAAAATGCCGGCATCGCGCGGACTGAACCCCAGCGAAGAGCTCACGATCGGATAGACGATCATGGTGAGCGTCGACAATGCGGTGACACCGATGACCGCAAAACTCGTGTCGCGATCGTGATTCTTCCCGCGCGGCAGCACCGCAGCAATGGCCAACGCCGCCGACGCCCCGCAGATGGCGACGGCGCCACCCGTCAATATGCCGAAACGGGGGCTCTCTGAGGTGAGGCGCGCCAACGCCCAACCAAACAGGATGGTCAACACCACGGCGGCCACGACGGTCAACGCCGTGTGCATTCCCAGCGAAGCGATTTCCTGAAAGGTGATGCGCAAGCCCAGCAGCGCGACGCCGACCCGCAATACGGCAGACGAGGCAAATTCGATACCCGCGACACATTTGCCTTCCTGTCCCAAAAAATTGAGGGACATACCGAGCAGCAGGGCGAATAGCATGGCCGACGCGCCATAGTGTTCCGACAGGAACAGCGCGGCGAGCGCAACGATGGCGGAACAAAATAGACCCGGCAACAGCTCGTCGATCCGAGCGCGTACCTTATGCATGAAGTGGAAAAACAACCATCAATCGCAATTGATGGCTTGATTGCCCGCCCGATTGGCGCGCGCGCGCCGATTCAGAACCATGGTTTCGTGCAAACGCGCAATCACGTCGCTACCGGTTTTGACGAACAGGAACGGCAGGATCGCGTGCACCAGGCAGGCGAGGCCGCCCCAGATCATTTGCAGGGAAAAGCCGGCAGCGTGTCTCAGGTGCTGGAAATACGATTCGCCCACGGACTGAGGATGATCCACGAAGAGTTTTGCAATCATTTCCGACTCGGATGCCTGAAATAGGATCAGAAATTCTACCCATCCTATAGGCGAATAACATTCTATAATTACCACTTATTCTCTATAAAATAGAATGTTCTAACCGAAATTTTGCAATTATAGGAAATATCATGCTGGATAATATTGACCGGGCGATCTTGTCGGCTTTGCAGGCGGACTGCTCGCTTTCTATCGCCGCCCTGGGGGAACGGGTCGGTTTATCCACGACACCGTGCTGGAAGCGCGTGAAGCGCCTGGAGGACGAGGGAATACTGGAAAAGCGCGTCGCCATCGTCAATAACCGCAAGGTGGGCTTGCCGATCACGGTGTTTGTCAGCGTCCGGACCAGCCAGCACAATGAACAATGGCTGGCGGATTTTGCAGCAGCCGTTACCGAATTGCCCGAGGTGCTGGAGTTTTACCGCATGAGCGGGGACGTGGACTACCTGCTGAAAGTGGTTACACAGGATATCGACGGCTACGACCGGTTCTATAAACGGCTTATTAAAATCGCGCAACTGACGGATGTATCTTCCGCATTTGCGATGGAGCGAATCAAGTCGACGACTGAATTGCCGCTGGGGCTTTTGGGCTAGTTTCCATCGACGCGGCGCTTGTCTTTGCCGGTTCGCTCATTGCTTACCTTTGGGATCGCCCCTGCTCTCAGGGGTCGATTTCGAGCGACCGGCTTTGGCCACAAGCAGACTTGATCGAGCAATGCAAAAGGGGCCCTATTCGGGCCCTTTGTGTTGAAGTGGCGCCGCCGGGTGTCGCGTAGCGTAGCGAATTGGCCCACCTGGAGCGTGGTTTCGCGCCGCGTTGACTCCTCCCCGACCTGCCGCCGCATGAGCGATTTTCCGAAAGGAAATGGCCGTTCACGTGCGTCAAAATTCGAAGCAAATTCATATCCTCAGGTCATGCGGCATGGGGCGGAACATCCATGCGGCGAGGGCGTGCGTAGAGTCGGCATCGCGCGACGGTGGAATGTCCGCCGTCGCTTCCCGAAAGGCACCGGAGAGTTTCATGCAAAACGCGCTGTCACCGCAAGTCGTTACCGCATCCGCCATCGCGCCGGAGCCGATCGGCGCCGAGGAACGCATTGCCATCCTCGATATCGTCCGCGGTTTCGCCTTGCTCGGCATTTTCGTGATGAATGTGCCGGGATTCGCCGCGTCATTTTTTGTCGAGTCGGACGGCTCGCACTTGTGGCCGGCCGGCTATGACATTGCCGCGGAGACGGTGCGCGACATGTTGTTCGACGGCAAATTCAACAGCATGTTCAGCCTGCTGTTCGGTGTGGGCTTCACCATTCAATTGGGACGCATGATGCAACGGCAGCCGGACGCCGCCGCGCTAGGTATGTACGTGCGCCGTCTGCTGGTGCTGTTTCTCCTTGGACTTCTGCACATCCTCCTGCTCTGGCCGGGCGATGTGCTGCACATGTATGCGCTGCTGGGTTTTGCGCTATTGTTCCTGCGCAACGCATCGGACCGCGTTATCCTTGCATTGCTGGTCGCGAGCATCCTGCTTTCGCCGCTGGGCAGCGTGATGCGGCTGATCGTCACCACGCCAGAAATGGTCGCGCAGCGGGTCGCCGAAGCGCAAATGTGGGAGGTCAGCAATAATCTCGCGTTCGGCGGCGGCACGTATCTCGACACCGTTCGCGAGCGCGCGGCGGAAACGGTATTTTTCTACGGCACCGCACAAAACTTGTGGTCGACCGCGACCTTTTATGCATCGCTGCTGACCACCATGCTGATTGGTTTCTTCATCGGCCGCCGGAAACTCTACGCACGCATCCCCGAGCTGATGCCGGTGATCCGCAAATGGCAATGGTGGGCGCTGGGGATCGGCTTGATCTGCGCAGCCATTTTCGGCGCTGTCGGCCTCTTGTACCGCGTGCCGGGCCCGTCACCCGTCAAGGTGCTGGGCGGCATCGCCTATATCGTCTGTCGACTGGCGATGATGATTTTCTACGTGTTGACCATCGTGCGGCTGGCGGAACGGCCCGCGTGGCGGCAACGATTCACCGCATTCGCCGTCGCCGGACGCATGCCGCTCACCAACTATCTGATGCAATCGCTGATCGCGTGCACGCTGTTCCAGGGCTGGGGCCTCGGGCTGTGGGGCAAGGTCGGGCCCGCTCTGGGTTTGTTGCTGGCGATCTCGATTTTCTTTCTCGTGCAGGTACCCCTCTCCCAATGGTGGCTGGCGCGATTCCGCTTTGGGCCGATGGAGTGGCTGTGGCGGTATGCAACGTATGGACGGCGGCCGGCGATGCGGGTCGTGGCGGCTTAGTTGTTCCTCCTTTCGTGTTTTCCGGACAAGACATCCGACGCCACGATTTTTGGCATACAGCGCATATGAATCCACCCCTCTCGACCGCGCAGTACACATTGGCAGGCTTGCTTGTCGCAACCTGGCTTGCGATGCTGACGACACCGTCGTCCGCGTTCGCCGGCACACGTGCCCGCGAACTCGGCGTGCCGTTTCCGGGCGAGACTGGCGAACATAACGCGATAACGGATGTGCCCGGCGTGACCGTCGGCTTCACCACGTTAATCGAAGGCGAAGGCAAGCTTGTCGCCGGCAAGGGGCCGGTTCGCACCGGGGTAACCGTTGTCCTTCCGCGCGGTGTCGACGGGGACGCCCCGGTTTTCGCCGCGACCTTTGCGCTCAATGGCGCCGGCGAACTCACCGGCGCTACGCATATCGAAGAGTACGGTTTGCTCGAAGGGCCGATCGCGCTGACGAATTCGCAGAGCGTGGGAACGGTACGTGATGCGATTGCGAATTGGCTTGTCACTTCCAGGAAATGGCAGCTTTGCTGCCTGCCCGTGGTGGGCGAGACCTGGGATGGCGTGCTGAACGACGTCAACGGTTTTCATGTTCAGGCCAGGCACGTGCTCGCGGCCATCGAAAACGCGCGCGCCGGGCCGCTTGCCGAGGGCAATGTTGGTGGCGGCACCGGGATGGTTGCCTTCGGCTTCAAGGCGGGCACGGGAACTTCTTCACGACGCGTGCGCACCGGCGGCCACGAGTTCACGGTCGGGGTGTTGGTTCAGGCGAACATGGGCCGCCGCGAGCAACTCGTCGTCGCCGGTGTTCCGGTCGGCCGCGAATTTAGCACCGCACGCGTCAATGCTGACGGACGCGCGAATGAAGCCGACGCAGGCTCCATACTCATACTGATTGCCACTGATGCGCCATTGCTCCCCCACCAACTCAAGCGCATCGCCAAGCGCGCGGCTATGGGTCTCGCCCGCACCGGGGCAATCGGCGGCGATTCGTCCGGCGATATCTTTCTGGCGTTTTCGACCGGCAACGCGAATGCCGTTGGCTTGCAGAACGGCGCGTCGGGGGGAGTGCGTTCGCACGAAATGCTTAGCAACAATTTATTGAACCCCCTGTTCCAGGCGACCATCGAAGCGACAGAGGAGGCGATCATCAATGCACTCGTTGCCGCCCGCACCATGACCGGCATCGACGGACGCACGATTGAGGCCCTGCCACATGGGAGGCTTCGGGATATTCTGGCGCGGTACCGCCGATTGTCTTTGCCTTGAACCAATCTGGATGCGCCGAAGCGCTGGGCATGACGGCGCGATACGCCCGCGTTTTCGACCACGGTCGGCGGCGGCGATCAGTTGCCAGTCAGTGGGGCGCAGCTGCCGGATTTATTGAAAGTAGCGAGATTTTTTTGTTGTATTCTAAGAAACTGCGCACACCTTGGAGGCCCCATGAAACGAGTCACCGGCATTGGCGGCATCTTCTTCAAAGCCAAAGACGCTCCGGCGCTAATGGCTTGGTATAAACAGCACCTGGGAATCGATACCCACGAATGGGGCACGACGTTCACCTGGACCGACGCTGACGGCAAGCCGATGACGGGATCCACCGTATGGTCTGTACAGCGCGCGGAAAGCGACAACTTTGCTCCCAGCGCCGCACCCTTCATGATCAACTACCGGGTGGAAGACCTTCTCGGATTGGTGAAAGTCCTGCGGGAAGAGGGTTGCAACGTGCTCGAAAAAGTTATCGACGAATCCGAGTATGGGAAATTTGCCTGGGTCATCGATCCGGAAGGAAACAAGGTAGAGCTCTGGCAACCACCTGCGGGCCAATAAGCAAGGTTACTGCGCCTCACCCAAAAAAACCGCTTCCCTTGAAACCTGTAGGTTCTCAGAATAGCGTGAAAATGGGGCGCTGAATTAGAAGGCTATTTTCAAGTTTTCTGGGAATTCAGCGACCGATATTCTCATAAAACTTGAAAAAATCCTATGGCATTCCCACAAAAGGCGGCGTTAGCCTAGCTGTGGCGTCGCTTGGCGAATTGACCCACTAACCACGGCATAAGTAATTGCGATGCTCGCGACCGCTATTGGGAACTACGAACTACCGGTAGAAAGCTACGCAAACAGCAGCTTGGGTGTCAATTCGCGCGCAATGTTGACCCCCTTTTCGCTTTGAATTTTGACCCCACCTGAACGGCCGTTTCCTCTCGGAAAAGCGTTCAGAAGGCAGCAAATTGGGGTGGGGTCAACGCGGCGCGAATACTCCCGCTAAGGGGGTCAAATTTCGAAGCGAATTCACACCCGCTCGACGGAATTGCTATTCGGCTCGTTCTGGACCTTGATGGATGGACCACTTGGTGATGCTGGCACGCGCTTTACGCTTCGAAGAGAAATTCTTGCCGCAGTCGTAGCGTCGATGCAACAAAAGCGATCGGCCAGCCAGATTGCCGTCGTCGGTATCGATGAGTTGCAGCGACTTTCCCCGAGTCTCAATCCCGAGATCGATCGCATTCGCTACGCCATGCTGCTGCTCCCGGTGGGCGCCTCGCGGGACTACTTCGAAAACATTGAAGGAAGACTTTGTTTGCGTAGGCGACTCCCGATCGACGATGAGATCAGGACTGCAAATCAGCTTGACCCACTTGATAGACTTGCTGCGCTAGTGGCGCTCACGCTAGAGGCGAAGCAATTGGATGATTTTCCGCGCGCGCGCGATTGCGCGAATCAGTCAATTCGCGCATTTGAGGAGGTGGCGGAGCTACCCATGATGCACCGTGCCAAAATTCCAGTGCGGAAGAGACTGCAGAAGGACTGCTTCGAATTGTCGGAAAGCTGCCTCGTTTTCCAACTTGCTTATGCGGCTGCGAGGCCGGATCAGTGGCGGAAGATCAAAGAAAATGTGTCGCGGGTAGATGACTTCATTCTCAGCGATTCGGATATTGACCTGTTTCGCTATGCGACCGGTGGTAACAGCGTAGTTAACGCGGGCTGAGTTTTCCACACAAACTCATCGCACATCAGTTGCGTATGGCGGTCAGTAGTTTGTCTAGCCAGGCTATGCATTCGACAAAAAAGGCGCCCGCGGCGCCTTTTTCGATTGCAATTAGTGAGAATAATTGCAAGTATTTTGAGAACCTACAAAACCTACAGCTATACGTCCAGGTTCTGCACAATCAAAGCGTTCTTTTCGATAAACGCACGGCGCGGTTCGACGTCGTCGCCCATCAGCGTCATGAAGATTTCGTCGGCGCCGATCGCGTCCTCGATTTGCACGCGATGCAGGATACGCACCTTCGGGTCCATGGTGGTTTCCCACAACTGGCTGGGATTCATTTCGCCGAGACCCTTGTAGCGTTGCACGTGCATGCCGTCGCGCGCCTGCGAGAGCAGCCAGTCGAGCGCTTCGCTGAAACTCTTTACCGCCTGGCTCTTTTCACCGCGCTGGATTTCGCCGCCTTCGCGGATCAGGCCATTGAGCGTTTGTCCGGTGTGGACGATCTGCTCGTAGTCGCCGGTTTCGATGAAGGTGGTGTCGATGATGGTTTCGCGCTTGTTGCCGTGCAGCGTCTTGGTGGCGCGCAGCCTGAATCCATGCAGCTCGTCGTTTTCAACCTTCACCGCCAGGTGATGCGCGCCGACCGCGTCGGTGAGCCAGGCGGCTGCCTTGGCCGCACCTTCGGCGTTGGAGAGATCGATGCGCGGACAATTCAAGAGACCGTGCAGCACTTCCGGGTCGAGGGTGCGCGCAAGGCGGGTAATCACCGAATCGGTCAGCAGGAAATCCTTGGCGATACTTTCCAGCGCCTCGCCGCCGATCGGCGGTGCGCCGCCGCCGGGCAGCAGCACGGCATCGTTGATGGCCTTGGCGAGCTGTACCTGTTTCAAGGTGAGCTCGTCTTTGACGTAGCGCTCTTCCTTGCCCATCTTCACTTTGTACAGCGGCGGCTGCGCGATGTAGATGTAGCCGTTCTCCACCAGCTGCGGCATCTGCC
>CAZCKI010000011.1:14246-16070 GCA_964498815.1 uncultured Burkholderiales bacterium | reverse complement strand
GTCCACAACGCCGATCTCGCCATGCACCACTCCAAGTCCGAAGGCCGCAATCAGTTCAGCTTCTTTCGCGCGGAGATGAACGAGCACGTCAGCGAACGCCTCACCATCGAAACGGCGTTGCGGCAGGCCTTGCGCAAGAACGAATTCACGCTTTGTTACCAGCCGATTTTTCGCCTGCCGGAACGGCGCATGATCGGCGCCGAGGCGCTGTTGCGCTGGCACAGCGAAACGCTGGGCGAAATCGGCCCGGCCCAGTTCATCCCAGTGGCCGAGGATTGCGGTCTCATCGCCGACATCGGCGAATGGGTGGCCTTCGAGGCATGTCGTCAACTGCGCTACTGGCGCGACGCCGGCCTCGATGAATTTCCGATTACGGTCAACCTGTCGGCGCGGCAATTCCAGTCGCGGCGACTGGTGGAAATGCTGCGCACGGCGGTGTCGCAACACGGCCTGCAGCCCGCCGATCTGGAAATCGAGCTGACCGAATCGGCGATGGTGGCGGAAGGGGCCGTCACCAACGGTGCGCTGACGGCGATGGCCGAAGCGGGCTTCCAGTTGGTGATCGACGACTTCGGCACCGGCTATTCGAACCTCGCCTACCTGAAGCGCTTCGACATCGCCAAACTGAAGATAGACCAGAGCTTCGTGCGCGACATCACCACCGATCCCGACGACGCCGCCATCACGCGCGGCATCATCGGACTCGCCAAAAGCATCGGCTTGCGGGTGGTCGCAGAGGGGGTGGAACACCAATCGCAGCTCGACTACCTGCTGGCCAGCGGCTGCGAGGAAGCGCAAGGCTTCCTGCTGTCGAAACCATTGCCTCCGGCCGTTTTCCAATCGAGGTTCTGATGAAGCGGTTCAAGATGCAGGTGCAGGAAGACGATGCGCACCCCGAGCTCTGGCACGATGTGCTCGACGAGCGCGGGGCGCCGCTCCTGTTTGACGATGAGTCGAAGGCGCGGACGGAACTGGAAGCGCGCTATCCCATCCTGGTCAAACTGGAGCGGTTTGCCGCCGGGCCCAAGCGAACCAGAGTCATCGTGGCGGCGCCCTATGCCGACGTCGACGAAGAGCGCGAGCGCTAGCACCAAGCGATAAAATCGGACAAAATCACCTGTTGGCGTGCGCCGCCAGGGTAATACTTAGTTTGCAAAAAATTCGTTCACCGGAAAAGGAATTTCATGGAATATCGTCGTCTTGGCCGCTCCGGCCTGAAAGTCTCTGCCCTCTCGTTCGGCTCCTGGGTGACCTACGGCAACCAGGTGGAAGCCAATGCTGCCGTCGAGCTGATGGCGGCCGCGCGCGACCACGGCGTCAATTTTTTCGACAACGCCGAAGTGTATGCGGTCGGCAAATCGGAAACGCTGATGGGCGAGGCGCTGAAAAAACTCGCCTGGGACCGCCTGACCTACGTTGTGTCCACCAAGTTCTACTGGGGCCTGCCGGCGAAATTCGGTGACGGCGTCAATGAAAAGAACACCCTCAACCGCAAGTACCTGATGCAGGCTATCGACGGCTCGCTGAAGCGCCTTGGTCTCGATTACGTCGACCTGGTCTATTGCCACCGCCCCGATCCGCACACGCCGCTGGAAGAGACGGTGTGGGCGATGCACGACATGATCGCCGCCGGCAAGGCGCTCTACTGGGGCACTTCCGAGTGGAGCGCGGCTGAAATCTACGCGGCCTGGCACATCGCCGACAAGCATCACCTGCACAAGCCGCTGATGGAACAGCCGCAGTACAACCTGTTCCACAAGAAGCGCGTCGAGCAGGAATACGCGCGTCTCTACGATGAGATCGGTCTCGGCCTCACCACCTGGA
>CAZCKI010000011.1:0-14236 GCA_964498815.1 uncultured Burkholderiales bacterium | reverse complement strand
TGGCCTCGGGACTGCTGACCGGCAAGTACGCGAAGGGCATTCCCGACGGCAGCCGCGCCAGCCTGAAAAACATGGCCTGGATGAAAGATCAGTTGACCGATGCCAACCGCAACGCCACTGTCGAAAAATTGTCCGCGATCGCGGCCGATCTAGACGCCAGCATGGCGCAACTGGCGATCGCTTGGTGCCTGAAGAATCCCAACGTCAGCACCGTCATCACCGGCGCCTCGCGTGAGCCGCAATTGCAGGAAAACATGAAGGCGCTGGCGTTGTCGCAGAAGCTCGATGGCGACGTCCTGGCGCGTATTGCCGCCGTCATCGGCGACGATCATCAATAAGCGGCCGCGATGGAACTGAAGAAGGTCAACGCCGGCAACATTCGCGCCATCGGCTACGACGACAAGCGCCGCGTGCTGGTGGTCGAACAGTCGTCCGGCACTTACGAATACAGCAACGTTACGCCGGAAATCTGGCGGCGCTTTTCGACTTCAGGCTCGATGCAAAGTTACTTTCGCGACAATATCGACGACGAATTCATGAAGCGCCGTATCAAGTAGGCTCCATGCCGGGCAGTTCGGGCGTCGCCGGCGATGCCAGCAATAGGTTGAGCAGCGCCGATTCACGTTTGTAAAAGCCCTCGGTGTGAAAGGTCTCGGCCAGCTTGAAGTGCTCGTAGTCGAGGTGATGGCAGACTTCGTGGATCAGCGTCCGCAAGAAGGTGCGGAACTTGACCACCTTTTCTTTTTGCGCGGTGCGCATCCACACGCTGATCACGGCGATCTTGCCGCCGTCTTCGGGCTCGTACAGGCCGTGCAGCTCGCCGTAATCGTCGCTGGGTCGGCGCGCCAGCACCCGCACCCGGATCGGCGGCGTTTTCATCTGCGCGTTGATGGCGGACACCAGTGCCCAGCAGGCAGCTTCGGTGCCGTCCCGGTCGGCCGCCGACAAGGCGGCTTCGATGGACCCGGCGTACCCCCGCAGGGCATCGATATCGGGTAGCGCGATTTCAGTGATGCCGTCGCTGCGACGGTAAATCCGCCGCCGCGCCGCGTTCAATCGGTCGTAATACGCAAATGGCATGTCGCCATCTTAGAAGCGCTCATCGCGCCCGTCAAAATTGCCTGCGTCTGGCGCAGCCGGACTAGTCGATCAGGCGATAGGCGGGCAGCGTCAGGAATTCCTCATAGACGTCGTCCAGAATCAGTTTTTCCAACAATGCCGCGCCCTCTGTGTACTTGCCGGCGGCATACGCTTCCTTGCCGACCAGCTCCGGCGTCTTCCTAAGCTCGTCCGCGACCAGCACCGACACCATCTCCTTGCCCACTTTGCGGCCGTCGTCGAGCACACCCTTCGGCGAACGCAGCCACTGCCAAACTTGTGAGCGGGAAATTTCCGCCGTTGCGGCGTCTTCCATCAGATTGAAGATCGGCACGCAGCCGTCGCCGCCCAGCCACGAGCCGATGTACCGTATGCCGACTTGCAGGTTGTTGCGCAGGCCCGCCTCGGTGATCGGCGCTTCCGGTCCGAAGGCGAGCAGGTCTTCGGCGCGGGTCGAAACGTCGTCACGCCGGCGATGTATCTGGTTTGGCGTAGGCATGTGCTCATCGAACACCGCCTTGGCGATGCCCACCAGGCCGGGGTGTGCCACCCAGGTGCCGTCGCAGCCGTCGGTCACTTCGCGCAATTTGTCGGCGCGTACCTTCTCCATCGCCGCATCGTTGGCCACCGGATCGTTCTTGATCGGGATCTGCGCGGCCATGCCGCCCATCGCGAAGGTATTGCGGCGATGGCAGGTTTTCACCAGAGCCAGCGCGTAGGCGCGCAGGAACGGCGCCGTCATCGTCACCTGCGAGCGGTCCGCAAGGCAAAAATCGCGGTTGAGTCGAAACTTCTTGATCGCCGAAAAAATGTAGTCCCAGCGGCCGATGTTCAAGCCCGCCGAATGTTCGCGCAGCTCAAACAGGATCTCGTCCATCTCGAACGCCGCCGTGATGGTTTCGATCAGCACGGTGGCCTTGATGCTGCCTTGCGGCACGCGAAGTTCGTTTTGCGCGAATACGAAAATGTCGTTCCACAGTCGTGCTTCCTGATGAGATTCGAGTTTCGGCAGGTACAGGTACACCGCGCTGCCGCGCGCGAGCAGGGTGCGCGCGTTGTGGAAAAAGTACAGCGCGAAATCGAAGATGGCAGCGGAGACCGGCTTGCCGTTCAGGGTGACGTGCTTTTCATCGAGGTGCCAGCCGCGCGGACGCGGGATCAGCACTGCGACTTTGTCGTTGAGCCGGTACGACTTTCCGTTCTGCTCGAACGAGATGGTGCGCAGGTTGGCGTCGCGCAGGTTGATCTGGCCTTCAATCATGTTCGCCCAGGTGGGGCAGTTGGCGTCTTCCAGGTCGGCCAGAAATGTGTTCGCCCCGCAGTTCAAGGCGTTGATCACCATCTTGCGATCGGTCGGGCCGGTAATCTCCACGCGCCGGTCCTGGAATTCGGCCGGCACGCCGGCGACCGTCCAGTCGCCTGCGCGGATATGCGCCGTTTCGGGCAGGAATTCCGGCAGGGCGCCGCGATCGAAGGCCGCCTGTCGCACCGCGCGCGCGTCCAGCAATTGGCGGCGCACCGGCTCGAAGCGCGCCGCCAGTTTGGCGACGAATCGCAGCGCCTCCGGCGTGAGGACGGCGGCGAATGGCGTCGGCACGGGGGCATGAATGGCTAGGCCGGCGACGGTGGGCGAGAGAGATTCCATGGCAATCCGATCGGTGAAATGAGCGTGGCAAAGCGGGTCTTACAGTATTTGACAGCCAGTCTAATATGATACTAATATGCTGATAATCAGCACGCAAAAGAAAGCAGTTCATACTATCAAAGAGGCGCCTTTTTCTTTTCGAGGGCGTCTCCATCCGGGGGATGCATGGATCGCTTCAAGGCATTGCAAACGTTTCTGGACGTCGCCAAATCGGAAAGCCTGTCCGCGGTGGCCCGCGAAGAGGGCGTCACTCCGGCGATGGTGGGGCGGCGCATCGACCAATTGGAGGCCGACCTCGGCGTAAAGCTGTTCAAGCGCTCGACCCGCAAGATCACGCTGACGCCGGAAGGGGTCTCGTTTCACGAAGACGTGCGCAATATCCTCAACGAATTGCGTGCCGCCGAGGAATCGCTGTCGGTGGGCGCCCGCAGCGCCACAGGCCGCTTGATCCTGACGGCACCCACCGCCTTCGGCCGCAAGCACATCGCCCCGCATCTGCCCGCCTTCGTCGCGGCACACCCCAACCTCAGCGTCACGCTGGCCTTGTCTGAACGCATCGTCGATCTCAAGAACGAGCGCGTAGATCTGGCGATTCGCATCGCCGACCTCAAGAACGCCGACTTGATCGCCGTGCGGCTGGCGCGCAATCATCGCGTCGTGGTCGCATCCCCCGCCTACCTCAAGCGTCATGGCCGTCCGTCTGTCTTGGCGGACCTGGCGCGGCACAACTGCCTCATCACCGCCACCGAGGCGGGCCTGGCCGATAGCTGGACCTTTCGCGAGGAAGGTAGTGGCAAGGCGGCCGGCGTCAACACCGCCGTCAAAGTCGCCGGCCACCTGCAGTGCAACGACGGCGAAGTGCTCACCCGCTGGGCGCTGGAAGGCCACGGTCTCGCCTGGCGTAGCGCCTGGGAGGTCTCCGAGGAAATCGACAAGGGCCGTCTCGTCGAAGTGCTCGGCAAATTTGCCGCACCCGGCAACGATATTTATGCGGTCTACTCCGACCGCAAATTCCTGCCGGCGAAAGTGAAGCTCTTCATCGACTTCATCAAGCAAGCCTTCGGCGATCCGCCGTATTGGGAACCGACGCGGAAGTAGCCGCTATTGCGGATGCACCTGGTGATTTTCACCCGGCGTATTGGCCGGGCGCGGTTCGCCGTGTTTTGGCTCCGCGGGGCGCGTTTCGCCGGCAGGGCGCGATGGAACGGGTTGCGGCGCTCGATTCTCAATGCGCGGAGCTGCGGGCGGCTTGATCACTGGAATTGCGCCGGCTGAACCGACGGTTCGCGCCGGCATCGGTCGCGGCTCCGCTACCGTCGTTACCGGAGCAGACGGATTGGGCGGATTCAGCCTGCGCGGTTCATTCTGCCGTCGCGGTTCACGCGGTTCACGCGGTTCCACGCCGTTCGGCGTCAGCGTGCGCGAAGGCATCCGCTCCGGTTGTGGCACGACGGTACGCGGCGACTGCGTAGTGCCGATAGTGGCTGGCCGCAAACGATTTATGGTGGTCGCGCCGTTATTCTGGTTGGCGTAGACTCGCGGCGGCACGATGGTGGTGCGGCCATCGGTGCCGTTGACGCGATGCAGGTGATCGTTGCCGTGTGCGTACCAGGGAAGGTAGTGCTCGTGCGGCGCCAGCGGCACCCAGCGCACGTCGGGACGAAAGCCTGTGCGTGAGCGCCACGCCGCATCGCCGAACCACGACACCAGCGCCGGTGCATAGACCGGGTGCGGCGTGCGCGGTCCCGGCCACCAGCACCAGCGATTGCGCAGGAACAGCCAGCGTCCGTAGTGAAACGGAGCAAAGCCCCACGGCGCATCGTCGATCCAGGTCCAGCCCCAGGGAGCGACCCAGGCCCAGCGGCCATACCGGTACGGCGCCCAGTCGGCCACCACGATCGGCGACCAGATGCGGCCGTACTCGGCGTCGTCGACCCAGACTCCGCTGGATTGCAAATCCTCCACACCGGTCATGCCCGGAGACAGCATAGGATCGACGACGATGCGCTGTTGAACCGGCACCCAGATCCGGTTGCGCGCTTCCGCCCATTGGTCCAGGTCCGACTCGGCGGCGAACTCGTTGCGACTGTCGCTACCCGCGCTGCGGGCTACAAGGGATGCGCCGGCCTCGACGGCGATACGACGCCCGCCCGACGCGAAATCCGCGCGTCCGTCGAAAACGGTAACGCGGGTTTCAATCCCCTCGTTGTCGGCGTCGATGCGAAAGCGGCCTACACCATCGATCGTCACTGTGCCGGCGCCGGTTCGCACCAGCATCGGTTCCGGCTGGCCGCTGCGGATCGCCATGCTGCCGCGTTGCAACAGTAATTCGCTGCGATCGTCGTCGACGCGCGTCACGTCGAGTACGCTTTGCGAACCCAGGTGAATCGCCGCAGCGCCGATGCGGATTTCCGCGCGGCCGTCGCGCCCGGTCCACAGCGAATTCTCGGCACTGACCGGGTAATTCAACCACGCCGGCTGCCAGCCTTGCGCAGGTTCGGCAAAGAAACTGACTTCGCCCTGTAAAAAACTCACGCGCCCGGTGCGAGCCGGCGGATCAGCCCACGCCGTGGTAGCTGCGCATATCGATGCTGCGACGCACAAGCAGGACAACAGTCGGGTAACAATTTTCCTCAAGCTCATTTCTCCACAGGCCGCTGCAGTGGGGCGGAATGCCGTCATTGGGTGAATAACGGCCTCGTTGCAAAGGCGGTTGACCCGGCGGTTCCGACGACGATCCGGTCTCCCGAAGCTTGCTCGTCTGTCGCGTGTTGACGACGCCGGCGCACGATTTCCAGACTTTCCCCGAGGCCAACGACCCAAATCTCTCATTTCATGAGAATATTATCGATTGCTGGGGGACCGCTGCGTCGGGGGTGAGGGTGACGGGCGGACCATTCATGATGTCGGCGCAAACCAGAATCCTGACAAGAGAGTCGCGCGATGGACGTGAAAACCATTTTTACCAAGACCGCCAAGGGCGTCACGCAGGTCAATCAAAAGACCCAGTCCTTGTCGCGCGAATCGATGAAGGTGCTGAAAGCCATCGACGGCAAGTCGAACGTGAATTCCCTTTCCGAAAAGACCGACATCGCCATACCGAACCTGGAAAAGGTGCTGGTCCAGCTGCAAAAAGAAGGCTACACCAAGATATTTGAAGTCCGGCGCGAAGAGGCGCTGTCCGATTTCGGCGACGAAGACGACGACTTCGATTTCACCGCACCCAGCAAGAAAATCGCGGCGCCACCCGCTCCCGCGCCTTCCGCGGCCGCCGCGCCGCGCTCGCCGACTGCGCCTGCGCCCGCCCCGGCCAAGCCCGCTGCTGCCGATAATTCGGCGCAACTGGAAGCCGCGCTCGCCGCCGCGCGCGCCAAGGCCAAGGCCGAGGCGCAGGCGCGAGCCGACCGCGAGGCGCAGATTCGCGCCCGCCTCGAAGTCGAAGCGCGTGCCCGCAAGGAAGCCGAGCAACGCGCCATCGAGGAAGCCAAACGCGCGCAGCAGGCGGCCGAACAGGCGCGCGTCGAACTCGAGAAAAAGCTCGACGAAGAAAAGCGCCAGAGCGCGGCGCTGGCCGACCAGCGCGCGCAAATGTCGCGCGAGCAGGTGCAAAAACAGGAAGAGCAGCAACGCGCGCTTGCCTCTGCCCGCGCCAAGGCCGAAGCGGAAGCCGAAGCGCTGGCCGCCGCACGCGGCAAGGCCGACGCCGAGGCGCGCGCGCTGGCCGAAGCCCGCGCCAAGGCCGACGCCGCCTCGAAATCGCAGGCCGAGGATCTGGCCGCCGCGCAGCGCGACCTGCGCGTGCAAATGAAAGCCGAGATCGAGGCCAAGGTCCGCGCCGAAATGCAGGAACTGATGAAGGCCGACATCGACGAAGGCGCGCGTGCCGAAGTCGAAGCCGCCATCGCCGAGGAAGCGCGCGATGAAGCTCGTCGCCAATTGGAGGAACAGCTCGAACAGCAACGCATCTCCATGGAGCGCATCGAGGCCGAATCCAAAAAACGCGCCGAAGAAGACGCCAAGCGCATGCTGGCCGAGCAGGAATCCCGCATCCGCGCCGAAATGGAATCGCGTATCGCCGCACTCACCGAAGAAAAGGCGCGCATAGAAGCCGCCGCCAAACAAATGGCGGCCGCGCAAGTCGAGGCCGCCGCGAAGGCAGCCGCCGAATCGGCGGCGCGCCTCAAAGCCGAGTCGGAAGCGTATCGCGCCGCGGAAGCGGTCGCCGAAAGCCAGCGCAAGGTCGAAGCACAAAACCGCGCGCGCCTCGATGCCGAACTCAACGCCAAGATCAAGGCCGAGCAGGAAGCTCGCATCCAGGCCCAGGCGCGGGTGCTGATCGAATCGGAAATGCGCGAAAAGGCCGAGCGCGAAGCCGAGACCCGTTTCGCCGCCGAGAAAAAAGCGCGCGAAGAAGCCGAGAAAAAAGCCAGCATGGAATCCCGCGCGCGCGAAGTCGCGTCGCGCGCCGTGGCCGAGCAGGTCGCCAAGCGCCAGGAAGTCGAGCGCCAGACCGAGGCGCGCATCGCCGAAGAGCGGCGCGGCCTCGAACAGCAGATCGCCGAGGAGCGCGAAGCGCGCGAGCGCGCCGAGCAAAAAGCCTACGCCGAGGAGCGTGCCGAGGCCGCCTCGCACGCAGCACAAGTGGCGCGCCTCAAGGAGCTTTCCGAGCAGTCCACCCAGCACGATGTCGAGGAAGAAAGCGGCACCCGCAAAAAGAAACGCCGTCCCGGCCCGCCGCGCGAAAGCCACCCGATCCGCACCGCCATCGTGCTGGTGGTGTTCCTGCTGATTGCCGGCGTCGCCGCCATCCCGTTCTGGCCGCTGGGCGCCGTCAATTCCCGCCTGGAAAAGGCGATGGCCGAGTGGTTCCACGACGACGTCTCGGCGACCGGCTTGCACATCAGCCTGTTCCCGAAGCCGCATGCGAGCCTCGACCAGCTGGCGCTCGGCAAGGTGCTCGACGCCAAAGCGAACGGCGTCAAGCTCAACCTCGACCTGCCGGCGATGTTCAGCGAGCGCTTCGCCATCCAGACCCTGGAACTGGAAGACGTCACCATTTCCGCCGAGGCGCTGGAACGGGCCGCCCAGTGGGCGCGCAGCGAAAACCGCGGCAAGGCGATGCAGGTCGAAAAGATCATCCTGCGCAGCATCAAGCTGACCATCCCCGGTATCGCGATCGAAAATTTCGACGCCGAAATCGAATTCGACAAGAACGGCGCCATCGCCAAGGTCACCGCCGCGCAGCGCGCCGGCAAGTGGACTTTGGACATGTACGCGGACAAATCGGTGCAAGTGGAGGCCGGCGCCGAGCGTCCGTGGATCATCGACTTCAATTCCCGCGGCATGACCGCGCCGATCGGACTGCCGATCGTCTACACCGACTTCAGCGCCAAGGGCAGCTGGCTCGGCAAGTCTATCGATTTCAACAAATTCGATGCGCGCGCCTTCGACGGCAGCGCCTCCGGCAATTTCAAGGTCGACTGGAGCCAGGGCGTCAATCTCACCGCCGTGTTCTCCGCGCAAAAGATCCAGCTGGGCGACCTGGTCGGCACCTTCACCAACAATATTGCCGTCACCGGTCGCATGGAGGGTTCGTTCAACCTCACCGCGGCGAGCAGCAAGTTGGCGACACTGCTCGACAAGCCCGTCTTCCAAGGCAGCTTTACCGCCAAGGACGGTTCGATCGGCAACGTCGACCTGGTGCAGGCGATGCGTTCGCGCGAATCCGGCGGGCGCGGCGGCCAGACCAAGTTCTCCGACCTGGCCGGACAGATGCGCGTAGGCGACGGCGCGCTGCGGGTCGACAAGATGAAGCTGGCCGGCGGCGTGCTGTTCGTCGGCGGCAACGTCGGCGTAGGCTTTGCCGAGGGCAATTTATCGGGTTTCCTCAATTCGGAAATCCGCTCTGCGGTAGCGCAGGACCACGCCAACTTCGGTCTCGGCGGCACCATCGCGCGACCGCAACTGAAGCCGGGCGGCTGAACCGCAAGCGGCGCCGGGCCGCGGGCCCTCGTGGTTACCGGCGCATTTCGGTGCGCCGGCACTTGATTTGTCGCGCACGCGCACCATGTAATCCGCTGGTTCCCGTCGATTGCCCCCTTTGAGCGCAGATTCCTTACCAGCCGTAGCGCCCCGCGCACGCGGTGACATCAAGAAACTCGCTGCGCTGACGCGTTTCATCCTGCCGTACAAGGGCCGCTTCCTGCTCGCCATGTTCGCGCTGGCGGTGGCGGCCTCGATGGTGCTGGCGATCGGCCAGGGCTTGAAGCACGTCATCGACCAGGGCTTCACCGCCGCCAACGGCGCCACCCTCGACCAGACCCTGGGCTGGCTGATGGTCATGCTGGTGGCGCTCGGCGCCTCCACCTTTACCCGCTATTACCTCATCACCTGGGTGGGCGAGCGTTTTGTCGCCGACCTGCGCCGGGCCTTGTTCGATCACGTGCTGAAACTGTCGCCGGCTTTTTTCGAAACCACCCGCACCGGCGAGGTCATCTCGCGCATCACCAACGACACTACCTTGCTCGATTCGGTGGTGGGCGGCGCCTTTTCCTGGGCGCTGCGCAACGTCGTGCTGCTGATCGGCGGCATGACGATGCTGTTCATCACCAGCGTCAAGCTGACTATTTTCGTGCTGGCCGGCATTCCCTTCGTCATCGCACCAATACTTCTGCTCGGCCGGCGTGTGCGCAAACTCGCCCGCACCATGACCGACCGCGTTGCCGACGCCACCGCCTTCATCGACGAAACGCTGCACGAAGTGCGCACCGTGCAGGCCTACGGTCACGAAGCGGTCGACCGCGGGCAATTCGCCGCGCGCATCGAGGCCGTATTCGGCGCGGCCACGCTGAAGGCGCGCTTCAATGCGGGCCTCATCGCCACCGTCATCGTGCTCGCCTTCGGCGCCATCGGCGTGATCCTCTGGGTGGGCGGCCACGACGTGATCGAAGGCCGCCTCAGCGCCGGCGAATTGTCCGCCTTCGTCTTCTACGCGGTGATCGTCGCCAACGCGGTCAACGCCGTCTCCGAGGTGTACGGCGAACTGATGCGCGCGGCCGGCGCTTCGGAACGGCTGATGGAAATCCTCAACACGCGGCCCGCCATCGAGGCGCCTGTGCAGCCGCTGCCGTTTCCGACCACCGCCGGCGGCGGCGATATCGAAATCGACAATCTCACCTTTTTCTATCCTTCGCGGCCCGAACGCGCGGCACTCAGCGATTTCTCGCTGCATGTCACGGCCGGCGAGCGCGTGGCCCTGGTCGGCCCAAGCGGCGCCGGCAAGACCACCGTGTTTCAATTGCTGTCGCGCTTCTACGATCCGGCCAATGGTCATATCCGCATCGACGGCGTCGAACTGCGCGCGGCCGACCCGCTCGCGGTGCGCAATCGCATCGCCGTGGTCTCGCAGGACCCGGTGATCTTCGCCGCCAGCGTGCTCGATAACGTCCGCTACGGCCGGCCCGAAGCCGGCGAGGACGAAGTCCGCGGCGCCTGCGAGGCCGCCTTCGCGCGCGAATTCATCGAGCAATTGCCGCAGGGTTACCACACCTACCTGGGCGAACGCGGCGTGCGCCTGTCGGGCGGCCAGCGCCAGCGCATCGCCATCGCGCGCGCCTTCCTGGCCGACCGCTCGATTCTGTTGCTCGACGAAGCCACCTCGGCGCTCGACGCCGAATCCGAACGCATGGTGCAACTCGCCATGGAAAAGCTGATGCAGGGCCGCACCACGCTGATCATCGCCCATCGCCTCGCCACGGTGAAATCGGCCGACCGCATCGTGGTGATGGACGAGGGCCGTATTGTCGCCTCCGGCACCCATGAATCGCTGGTCGCGGCCGGCGGCCTCTACGCCCGCCTTGCCGCACTGCAATTCAACACCGGTTGAAACCAATCCCGATGTCTGGGAACGGGGTAAAAAGCTGCGTAGCCGTCCCAATATCCGAGTAATTTGCTAAACTATTGCCGAATGCTTTCCCATCCTTCACCCGCCATGCCCGATTCTCCCGCCGTCGCGCTGCCGGCGACCTATACCGAACAGCCGGTGCTGTGGCAGCACCGCTGGAACCCGGCGCTATTGTCGTTCCGGGTGGCGCGCGACCCCGCTTACCTCTTCGTTCCAGGCCAGTTCGCCCGCATCGGCCTCGCCGAGCCGGGCGGCGAAGACCTATGGCGCGCCTATTCGATCGTCTCGGCGCCGCACGAGCATTTCCTGGAATTCTTCATGGTGGTGCTGCCGGATGGCCGTTTTTCGCGCCGGGTGGCCGCCCTTGCGCCGGGCGAAACCATGCGCGTCGAAGCGCACGCGCAGGGCTTCCTCACCCTCGACCGCTTTCGCCACGGCAACGACCTGTGGCTGATCGCGACCGGCACCGGCCTCGCGCCGTATATCTCCATGCTGCGCGACCCGCACGTGTGGCAGGCATTCGAAAACATCGTGGTGGTGCTGTCGGTGCGCGAGCACCGCGACTTTGCCTACCTCGATGAACTGAAGGCGCTGGCAGCACAGTCTCCGCAAGCGGGCCAGGCGCGCTTTCGCCTGGTGACGACGCTGACCCGCGATAAAGGCGGCGAAGGCCTGCACGGCCGCGTCACCGCGCTGGCCGAATCCGGCGCGCTGGAACAGGCGGCCGGCATCGCCTTCGATGACGAGCGTTCGCGCTTCATGCTGTGCGGCAACCCGGACATGGTGGAAGCGATGCGCGCCTCGCTGAAGGGCCGCGGCTTTCGGATGAATCGGCGCCTGACGCCCGGGCATATCATCGTCGAGAATTACTGGTAGAACTCATGCCAAAATCGGCTGTGTGGGCAAATGACTAAAAAGACAAAAAGCTTCAACACAGAGGGCACAGAGAACACCGAGAAAGTCAAAAGCATCCAGGTTTTCTCCGTGGCCTCTGCGCCCTCTGTGTCTCTGTGTTGAAGCCTTTCGGGTTTGAATGAATTTCCGATTGGCGGCAGTGCCGTGGTAGTTTCCCTGTTGGCAAAAGACAGGATGGTGTAACCGTCATGAATCACTCTGCGTTTTCTGTCATTCGCATTCGTCATTGGCTGCTGCCGGCCCTGTTGCTGGCGGCTTGCGCCGCTCCGCCACCGCCGGCGCCCAAGCCGGCGCCGCCGCCGGCGCCGGTCGAGCCCGAACCGTTGCGCCGGCCGATGCCGCCGCTCGCCGAGGCGCGACCGGTCAGCGAAACCTTTTTCGGCCAGACCGTCACCGACCCCTACCGTTACCTGGAAGCGACCGACAACCCCGAGGTGGTCGCGTACATGAAAGCGCAGAGCGCCTTCGCGCGCGTAGCCCTCGATTCCATTCCCGGCCGTGCCGCGTTGTTGGACCGTATCGGCAAGCTCGCCGAAGCCGGCAACGATGTGGCCGGCGTGCAACTCGCCGGCACCGGCAGCGATCCCGCCGTGTTCTATTTGAAACAGGCGCCGGGTGAGACGACCCGCAAGCTGTATATGCGCGCCCGCTTTGATGCTGCCGAAAGATTGTTGTTCGACCCGCAGGCGCTTTCCGCGTCTGGCAAGCGCGTCACCGTGAACAGCTTTCGCGTTTCGCCCGATGGCCGCTACGCGGTGGTCGCGGTCGCGGCGGGCGGTTCGGAAGAGACCTCGATACGCGTCATCAATACCGCCACCGCGCGCGAGGCCGAACTGCCGATCGATCGCATCGGCTTTGCCGAAGTCACGCGCTGGTCGCCGGACGGTGCGGCGTTTTATTACAATCGCCTGCCCGAGGCCAAGGCGCAGGATGCAAAAAATCGTTACCTCGGCAGCCGCGTCTTCCGCCACCTGCTGGGACGCGCGACCGAGCAGGACGAGGCGATCTTCGGCCCCGGCACGCGCGATGTGCCGTTCCTCGATATCGATATTCCCTCGGTGCAACTGTCGCCCGACGGCAAAAACTGGATCGGCGAAATCCGCCACGGCGATCTCAACGAAATCAGCATTTACGTGGCGCCGGCTGCCGACGGCAAGCTGCCACAGGCTTGGAAAAAAGTCGCCGACACCGGCGACGAGGTGACCGCCTTCGTCGTCTACGAAAAAATGCTCTACCTGCTGTCGCACCACGAGGCGCCGCGCTTCAAGGTGCTGCGCACGCCGCTGGACAAGCCCGACCTCGCCAAGGCGAACGTGGCGATTGCGCAGGGCGATACCGTGCTGCGCGAGCTGGCGGTGGCCAAGGACGCGATTTATCTCCGCGAACTGTTCGGCGGTATCGACCGGCTGCAGCGCCTGCACGTCGGAGGCCTGCTGTCGCGCGACCGGCTGGAATTCATCCGCCTGCCGTTCGACCTCGCCATCCGCGAGTTGATCACCGCCCCCGCGCGCAACGGCGCTCTGGTGCGTCTGGAAGGCTGGACCGAGCCGCCGCGCTTCGTGAGCGTGGAAGCGCGCAGCGGCAACCTCACCGACACCGGGCTCCTGCCCAAATCGACGGCAGATTTTTCCGCGATCGACGAAGTGCGCCTCACTGTCACCGCGCGCGACGGCGCCAAGGTGCCGGTGACCCTGATCTACAAGAAGGGTACGGTACTCAACGCAGATAACCCGACTTTGCTGCGCGCCTACGGCGCCTACGGCATCACCCAGTCGGCGAGCTTCAACCCGGCGACCCTCGCCTGGCTGGAGCGCGGCGGCATCCTCGGCACCTGCCACGTGCGTGGCGGCGGCGAATTCGGCGAGGAGTGGCACAAGGCGGGGCAAAAGCTCAGGAAGCCCAACACCTGGCGCGACCTGATCGACTGCGCCGAGTACATCATCCAGCGCAAATTTACCCGCAAGGAAAAGTTAGCCATTCAGGGCGGCAGCGCCGGCGGCATCACCGTCGGCCGCGCCCTGACCGAGCGCCCCGACCTGTTCGCCGCCGTCGTGCCTGCGGTGGGCCTGCTCGATCCGCTGCGCATGGAAGGCACGCCCAACGGCCCCCCCAACGTGCCCGAATTCGGCAGCGCGCGCATCGAGGACGGCTTTCGCGGCCTCTATGAAATGAGCTCGCTGCATCACGTCAAGGACGGCGTCGATTACCCGGCGGTGCTGCTGATGCACGGTGTCAACGACCCGCGCGTGGAAGTGTGGAACTCCACCAAGATGGCGGCGCGTTTGCAGGCCGCCACCGCGAAACAGCCGTTCGCGAGCCCGCTACTCTTGCGCCTCGATTACGACGCCGGCCATGGCATCGGCACTTCGCGCGCGCAGCGCAACGCCGAGTTGGCCGACATCTATTCCTTCCTACTGTGGCAGTTCGGCGAGCCCGGGTTCCAGCCGAAATGAGTACCGCACCCGTCGTTCGCGAATTCCGCCACACGCTGCTGTGGCCGATCACCTTGCGGCCTTTGAAGCGCGAGCGCGGGGCCGAGGTCATTCACTACTGGGATATCCTCAAGCGCAATCCCGGCGCCTGGCAGTACGTAGCCGATCCGCTGCTGATCGACGACATGGCCTGCGTGGCCGGTTACGACGAATTCGTCTATTTCCTGCCCTATGTGCAACGCT
>CAZCKI010000010.1:0-16477 GCA_964498815.1 uncultured Burkholderiales bacterium | reverse complement strand
GCCCATGGTCATGCCGGCGCGGCCGGCGTGGTACAGGAAGGCGGTGTGGATGGCTTCGCGCACCGCATCGTTGCCACGAAACGAGAACGAGACGTTGGAAACGCCGCCGCTCACCTTGGCGAACGGCAGATTCTGTTTGATCCACTCGGTGGCGCGGATGAAATCGACGCCGTAGTTGGCGTGTTCTTCGATACCGGTGGCGATGGCGAAGATGTTCGGGTCGAAGATGATGTCCTCGGCCGGGAAGCCGATTTCCTCGGTGAGGATTTGGTACGAGCGCGCACAGATCGAGGTCTTGCGCTCGAAGGTATCGGCCTGGCCCTGCTCATCGAAAGCCATCACGATCACGGCGGCGCCGTAGCGGCGACACAGGCTGGCGGCGTGCTTGAAAGGCTCTACACCTTCCTTCATCGAAATCGAATTGACGATGGCCTTGCCCTGCACGCACTTGAGGCCGGCTTCGATCACACTCCACTTGGAGCTGTCGAGCATGATCGGCACCTTGGAGATATCGGGCTCGGAGGCGACCAGGTTCAAGAACTTCACCATGGCCGCCTGCGAATCCAGCATCGCTTCGTCCATATTGATGTCGATCACCTGCGCGCCGCTTTCGACCTGGCTGCGCGCCACCGCCAGCGCCTCGTTGAAATCGCCGTTCAGGATCAGCTTGGCAAAGGCGCGCGAGCCGGTGACGTTGGTGCGCTCGCCGACGTTGACGAACAACGAATCGGGCCCGATGTTGACCGGCTCCAGGCCGGAGAGACGCAGCCGCTTTTCGATCTCCGGCGTCTTGCGCGGCGCAAACGAGGCCACGATATCGACGATCGCCTTGATATGCGCGGGCGTGGTACCGCAGCAGCCACCGGTGATATTGAGCCAGCCGCTTTGCGCCCATTCGCGGATGAAGGCGGCGGTTTCATCGGGCAACTCATCGTACTCGGCCATCGCATTGGGTAGCCCTGCGTTGGGATGCGCCGAGACACGGCATGCGGCGATGGTAGCCAGCTCTTCCACATGCGGGCGCAATTGCTTGGCACCGAGTGCGCAGTTAAAGCCGATGGAAATGGGATCGGCATGACGCACCGAGTTGTAAAACGCTTCCACCACCTGGCCCGACAGCGTACGGCCGGAAGCGTCGGTGATGGTGCCGGAAATCATTACCGGCAGGCGTTGATCGCCGCGGATGGCTAGCGCTTCGAATTCTTCCTCGACGGCGACGATGGCCGCCTTGGCATTGAGCGTGTCGAAAATGGTTTCGATCAGGATGATGTCGGCGCCGCCTTCGATCAGGCCGCGCGTCGCATCGCGATAGGCATTTTTGACTTCGTCGAAATCGACGGCGCGGAAGCCGGGATCGTTGACATCCGGCGACAGGGACAGGGTGCGGTTCATCGGCCCCAGCACTCCCGCCACGAAGCGCGGCTTGGCGGGATTGCGGCGGGTGTATTCATCGGCGATGGCGCGTGCGAGCTTGGCGCTCTCGAGGTTCAATTCAAACGCCAACGCCTGCATGCCGTAGTCGGCCATCGAGACTGCGGTGGAATTGAAGGTGTTGGTCTCGAGGATGTCGGACCCGGCATCGAGGTACTGCGAATGAATTTCGCGGATCACGGCGGGTCGCGTCAGCGTCAATAGATCGTTGTTGCCGCGCAAATCCTGCGGCCAGTCCTTGAACCGCTTGCCGCGATATTCCGCCTCTGACAGCCGGTGGCGCTGGATCATGGTCCCCATCGCCCCGTCGAGCACGAGGATGCGCAGCGCAAGCGCATCGAGTAGCGCTTGCGTGCGTTGCGGACGACTGGCGGCAGCGAGATCCATGGACAAACTTCGTTCGGCTTATTTCGCCTGGGCTGCGATCCAGTGATCGACCTTGGCTTCCAGGATCGTCAGCGGCACCGCGCCGTCGGCCAGCACCAGGTCGTGATAGGCCTTCAGCGAAAACTTGTCGCCCAGCTTGTCCTTGGCGCGGCTGCGCAGTTCCTGGATTTTCAGGGCGCCGATCTTGTAGGCCAGCGCCTGGCCCGGCCAGGCCATGTAGCGCTCGGTGGCGCGGCGCGATTCGCTTTCCGAATAGCCTTGCGTATCCATCATGTACTGGATGGTTTGCTCGCGCGTCCAGCCCTTGGAGTGCAGTCCCGTGTCGGTAACGAGGCGCACCGCGCGCAGCAATTCATCGTTGAGATGGCCGAGGTAGGCGTTGGGGTCGGTGTAGAGGCCCATTTCATGGCCCAGCGTTTCGGCGTACAGCGCCCAGCCTTCGCCGTAGGCGGTAAACCAGCCGTGCTTGCGAAAGCTCGGCAGCGGCAATTCCTGCTGGATGGCGATGTGATAGTGGTGGCCGGGCTGGCCTTCGTGCAAGAAGAGCGTGGTCATGCCGGTATTCGAGTACTTGGCGGCGTCCTCGATCACGGCATAGAACACCCCCGGGCGCGAGCCGTCGACGGCAGGGCGGGAGTAGTGGTCGGACGCGGTGGCGCGGGTCAATTCCGGCTCGGGACGAATCTCCAGCGGCGCCTTCGGTGCGCGGCCGAACAGGTCGGGCAATTTCGCCAGGATTTTCTTGTTCAATTCGGCGTACGCGTCCAGCACCTCCTTCTCGGCCTTGAAGGGCTTGAACTGCGGGTCGCCGTCGGCCCACTTCAGGAATTCGGTGAGGGTGCCCTTGAACTGGTAGTGCGCCTGGATTTTCTGCATCTCGGCGCGGATGCGCGCCACTTCCCTGAGACCCAGCTCGTGGATCTGCGCGGGCGTCATCGAGGTGGTGGTGTAGTGACGCACTGCGTAGGCGTAATAGTCTTTGCCGAAAGGCAGCGCATCGATGCCGGAACTGGCGCGACCCTTGGGCAGATAGTCTTTTTCCAGGAAGTCGTACAGCCGTTGCATGGCCGGTTGCAGTTTGGTGACGATCGAATTCCGGTAGGCCTCGGTGAGGCGCGTGCGATCTTCTGCGGAGAAGTCGGCCGGCATGACCGTGATCGCAAGGTTGAAGACGCTCTTCGAAGCATCCTTTTCCGTCAGCGCCTTGATGGCCGGCAGCGAGCGCTCGATGAGAATTTTCGGCATCACTATGCCACGCTGCATGCCGAGACGCATATTGGCGATGGCCTGGTCCACCCACTCCGGCAGTTTCTCCAGACGCTTCAGGAAGTTCTCGTAGTTCTTAACGGTCTTGAGCGGCTGGATTTGCTTGCCGCTGCCGAACTGGGCGACGTACACCGGCACACCGCCGTACTGGTTGATCGGCATCAGTTCGATCGGATAGCGCAGGCCTTCCAATTCGTCGCGCATCTTTTCCACGAGCAGGTCGTAGGTCAGACGGTCTGCGGCAGATAGCGCGCTCTTGTCGATCGCCTTGAGTTCGCCTTGCACGCGCAGTATCAATGCCTTGGTCTTGGCGATGTGCGCGGGCGCGATGCCGATATCGAGCTTGTCTTCGTACTTGGCGTCACCGGTGATCTGGGTGCCTTCCAGGGGATTCAGCGCGAGGCTGTCCTGAAAATACTTTTCAGCGACGCTCGCAAGTTGCGTACCGGCATCGGGCTTGGCCCAGACGCCGGTCAGCGCCAGGGAAAGGATCAATGCAAGGATGCGGAAAGTGAATGCCCGAAAGGTGGATGCCATATCGTTCTCCAAAAAACAAAAAACCTGCCGCCTTGATTCATGAAAGCGCGGACAGGTCTTCAATTGAACAGGCCTCGCTTTAGCGGAATTTATTGAGCGCCCGCAAGCTGAAAACTCAAATCAGCGCTAGGGCAGTATTTTACGCGAATTACACAAATCCGTCATGATCGGCCGGGCAGCGGAGCGGATTTGCCGCGAGTTACAATCGCCGCATATCCGGCACGGTAAGGGGAACGAAAATGAAGCGATTTTGTGGCTATTTGATCGCGTTGTTGCTGTTATTGCCGGCATGTGCCGGAACGGCGTGGGCGCAAGCCGGCTATCCCAACAAGCCGATCAAGTTTATCGTGCCCAATCCTCCCGGCGGCCTGCCGGACACCGTCGCGCGATTGCTGGCCCAGCAACTGGGCGAGCGTCTCGGCCAGCCCGTCATTATCGATAATCGGCCCGGCGCCAATGGTGTAGTCGCCGCGCAGGCGCTGTCGGCGAGCCCCGCCGACGGTTACACCTTTTTGGTGACCGACGGTTCGATGCTGTCGGTCAATCCGGCCATCTATAAAAACCTGGGCTACGACCCAAAAAAGGACTTCGTGCCGGTGTCGCTGGTGGCGACCGCCCCGCTATTCCTCGCGGTGCACACCAAGGTGCCCGCCACGACTCTGCAGGAATTCATCCAGCTCGCCAAGGCCAAGCCGGGTCACATCAACTACGGTTCGTCGGGCGTCGGCAGCACCCACCATCTGACCATGGAGGCCATGAACGATGCGCTGGGACTGAAGATGACGCACGTGCCGTTCAAAGGCACCGGGCAATCGGTACCTGCATTGATCGGCGAGCAGGTGGAGGCGCTGTTTTCGGCCTACCCCTCGCTGTCGGGCTTCGTGAAAACCGGCCAGGTGCGAATACTGGCCAACAACAGCGCCCAGCGATCGCGGCTGGCGCCCGGCGTGCCCGCACTGTCCGAACTGATTCCTGGTTTCGATTTCGCGCCCGCCATCGGCGTGCTGGCGGCCAGCGGTACGCCGGCTGCGGTGATCCAGCGCATCAGCGGCGAAATTGCGCAGATTGCCAAACAAGCGGAATTCATCCAGCTGATGAGCAGCGCCGGCATCGAACCGATCGGCGCCGGGCCGGGCGAATACGCAGCCGCCATCCAGCGTGAAACCGAACGCTACGCCAAGGTCATCAATGCGGTCGGCCTGCAAGCGCAGTAAAGCAGTTCAGCATTCGACGATTTTCACCGCGAGGCCACCCAGGGACGTTTCCTTATACTTCGACATCATGTCGGCCCCGGTGCGGCGCATGGTGTCGATCGCCTGGTCGAGGGTGACGTGATGAATGCCGTCGCCGCGCAGGCTGAGCGAGGTGGCGCTGATCGCCTTGATGGCGCCCATGGCATTGCGTTCGATGCAGGGAATCTGGACGAGACCGCCGATCGGATCGCAAGTCATGCCGAGGTGATGTTCCAGCGCAATCTCGGCGGCGTTTTCGATTTGCGCGTCGCTTGCCAGCAATACCGAGGCGAGGCCCGCCGCGGCCATCGCGCTGGCCGAGCCGACTTCTCCCTGGCAGCCCACTTCGGCGCCGGAGATCGAGGCGTTCATTTTGCACAGGGCGCCCACCGCCGCCGCCACCAGCATGAAGTCGCGCAATTGCACGGCATCGGCGCCGCAAAAATCGCGCGCGTAGCGCAACACCGAAGGCACCACACCCGCTGCGCCGTTGGTGGGCGCGGTAACGACGCGACCGCCGGCGGCGTTTTCCTCGTTGACGGCGATGGCATACACGCTCACCCAATCCATCACCTGGTGCGGCAGCACCGAGGCCGCGCTTTTTTCGGCCTGCAATTTGTCGTGGATGCCGTGCGCGCGACGCATTACTTTCAGACCGCCGGGCAGCATGCCGTCGGTGACGAGGCCGCGATCGATACAGGCGAACATGGTCTCAACCACCCGGTCGATGAACGCGTTGGTGGCGGCCTCACCGTGCAGGGCTACCTCGTTCTCGCGCAACAGTGCCGCCATGCGCTTGCCGGTCTGCGCGCAGCGCTCCAGCAGTTGCCGCATCGAATTGAACGGGTGCGGAACGGTTTTTTCCTCGCCTCGCGGCGTGCCGACAAACACTTCATCCTCGTCGACCACGAAGCCGCCGCCGATCGAATACATGGCGCGTTCGACGATTTGCGTGCCGGCCACAAAGGCGCGGAAATGCATGCCGTTGGAATGAATCGGCAGCAAGTCGCGCAGGTTGAATTGGATCGCTTCATCGGCGATAAAGCCGATTTCGCGCCCTCCCAGCAAGGCGAGCCGCTTCTTTGCCTTGATGCTCGCGATGCGTGCACCGACCTGCGCCGGATCGGTTTCGTCCGGCACCTCGCCGGCCAGCCCCAGCACGATGGCGATGTCGGTGCCGTGCCCCTTGCCGGTATGCGCGAGCGAGCCGTACAACTCGATCTCGATGCGGTCGATCCGCGCCAGGTCTTCGGCCGGCATTTCCTTGAGAAAGCGTCGCGCCGCGCGCATCGGTCCCACCGTATGCGAACTCGATGGGCCGATGCCGATCTTGAACAGGTCAAATGTGCTGATATACGTCATGCGAATTGCGCGCCCTCATCCGGCCTGTCGGCCACCTTCTCCCGCAAGCGGGAGAAGGAAAATCATTTTGCGTTTGCGTCGAGCCAGTCCAGCGCCAGCGTTGCAAGCGCCTTGACGCCGGTCTTGAGACCGCTTTCGTCCACGTAAAAGCGCGGGCTGTGATTGGACGGGGCGTACTTGCATTCCTGCGTGGACGGGGTGCAGCCGATGTTAAAAAAGAAGCCGGGCACTTGCTGCTGGAAGTAGGAAAAATCTTCCGCCCCGCAGGTCTTCGGACAGAGGCCGACATTGGTTTCGCCGGCCGCGCGCTTCATCACCGGCACCGACCATTCGGTCAGCGCCACATCGTTGACCGTCACCGGATAGCCGCGCTCGATGTGCACGTGCGCCTTGGCGCCGCCCGATTCGGCGATCAGGTTGGTGATCTTGGCTATGAATTCGTGGATTTCGCTGCGGTGCTTTTCATCGAAGGAGCGGATGGTGCCTTCCATCTTCGCTTCATCCGGGATGATGTTGGAGCGATTGCCGGCATGAAAGCTGCCGACTGTCACCACCGACGGCTCTTCGGTCAGGTTCATGCTGCGCGAAACGATGGTTTGCAGGCCCATCACGATTTGCGAGCCGATCACGATAGGATCGACACCCGACCAGGGCTGAGCGCCATGCGTCTGGTTGCCGCGCACGAAAATGCGGAACTGGTCGGCCGCCGCCATGAACGGCCCCGGCCTAAAGCCAATTTTTCCCGCGTGCAACTTGGAGGTGATATGCAAACCGAAAATCGCATCGACTTTCGGATGGTCCATGCAGCCTTCCTCGATCATCAGCCGCGCGCCACCCTGCTCGCCGATAGGGGGCATTTCCTCGGCGGGCTGGAAAATGAATTTGACCGTTCCGGCGATTTCGTCGCGCATGCCGGAGAGCATTTGCGCGACCCCCATCAAAATGGAAACGTGGGTGTCGTGGCCGCAGGCGTGCATGGTGCCGGCGGGCATGCCGTTCCATTCGGTTTTCACCGTACTCTTGAACGGTACATCGGTTTCCTCGGTGACCGGCAGCGCATCCATGTCGGCTCGCAGTGCGATCACCGGGCCGGGCTTGTTACCCTTGAGGACGCCGACCACGCCGGTGTAGGCGACTTTCTCCTTGACCTCGTCGAAACCGAGCGCGCGCAGGTGATCGGCGACGATCTTGCCGGTACGGAATTCGCGGTTTCCCAGTTCGGGATTGGCGTGCAAATCACGCCGCCAGGCGATCACCTGATCGTTGAGTTCATCGGCACGCCGCGAGATCGTTTGATCGCGCGCCAGGAATCGGTCTGGAGCATTCATGGACGGGTCCTCCGGGAAGGCCCTGATTATCTCACGCGACCCCCTCTTGCGGATGGCTATAATCGGGTTTGGCGCTGGGACATTACGACAGGGACACCACAATGAAAAACCTGGATCCGAAACAGACGTTCGATTTTCTGAAGCGGAATCCCACCGCCGTATTCGTCGACTGCCGCAGCGAAATGGAGTTCCTGTTTGTCGGTCACCCGATCGGCGCCATGCTGGTCCCCTGGAATGACGGCCCCGATTGGGAAATCAATCCGCATTTTGTCGGGCAGGTGAAAAAAGCCGTTGCGCAAACGCTGGCGCGCCCGGTGGTGGTGATCTGCCGCTCGGGAAACCGCAGCGTGGACGCCGGTATCGCTCTGGAAAAGGCCGGTTTCCAGAGCGTGTACAACGTGCTGGAAGGCTTCGAGGGGGACCTCGACGAACGGCACCAGCGCGGCCAGCTGGGCGGCTGGCGCAAGGCGGGCCTTCCCTGGGAGCAAGTCTGAACCGGGGCATAAGTCTACTGCGCAGCCTTGAAGACGCACCGTCTTCAGTGGTGTTTAGTGATGCGCCGGTACCAGAACCAGTTGGCCATGCCGGCCAGCATCAACAGCACCATGCTGATCGCCATCCACAGCGGTGAGTGCGACACGACGGGCGACAGGATGCCGGCGACGACGGCGTTGACGATTCCCGAAACGAATCCCGCCAATGACGAGGCCATGCCGCGCCGGGTCGGAAACAGGTCCATGACCAGCAGCGTGATAGAGGGCATCGCCATCGCCGAACCGGCGGCGTAGGTGAAAATCACGGTCGTGGTCCCCCACAGCGTCGGCACGTAAAAATAGCCCAGCGCAAGATTGGCCAGCGCCGCCAGCCCCATGAAGTAGTACGCGCGGCGTATCGTCTGGAACGGTTTCCAGGCCTCGGCGACGCGTCCGGAAATAAAAGCACCGGTCATGATGCCGCCGATCGACGGGATGAACAGCCACGCGTATTGCTGCGGACCCAACTTCAGCTGCTCGGGCAAATAGACCGGCGCCGAGACGATATACAGAAAAAACGCGTTGAAATTGAGACCCAGTGCCAAGGCCAGCAATAGGAACGGCAGGGAAGAACCCACCTCGCGATAGCCGTGCATCAACGGCCGCGGCCGGAACGGGTGACGCGCGTGTTCCGGGTGGGTTTCCTCGAATCCGAACTGGCTCATCACCACCAGCAGCGCGCCTAGGATCGCCATGAACCAGAAAATCGACTGCCAGCCGAACCAGACAAACAAGTGACCGCCGATGATCGGCGCCACGGTCGGCGCGAGACCGAACCAGAGCGTCACCATCGACATGATTTTTTGCGCCTCGGTCGCGTTGAACAGATCACGAATCATCGCCCGTCCGACCACCATGCCGGCGCCGACCGACAGCCCCTGCAGTGCACGAAAGAAAATCAGCTGGCCGATGGTTTGCGAAAGCGCGCAGCCGACCGAAGCCAACACGAACACCACCAGGCCGCCGAGGATCACCGGCTTCCTGCCATAGCTGTCCGAGAGCGCTCCATGAAACAGGAACATGAAGGCAAAGGCAGCGAGATAGGTGGAAAGCGTCTGCTGGATTTGCAGCGGCGTGGCGTGCAGGTCGCCACCCATCGCGCCGAAGGCGGGCAGATAGGTATCGACCGCGAACGGCCCCAGGGTGGCAAGGGCGGCCAGCAGCAGTGCTAACAGCCAGCGCGGCGTCTTGTGATGGGCGTGGGGTGAAATGTGCAAGAACGCGGTGCCGTTGGCGGAAAAAGGTTGGTGCGGAACAGCGATTTTACCGCGCGGCCTCGCTACGGGTGATTATTCGGCCGACAGCAGGTCGGATTTGGTGAACAGCCAGGTGCGGGTGATGTGCAGGATGTCGGTATCGCGGCGGATGTTTTCCGGGAAGCGGTCGAACGGCGCCGACAGTCGCACGATACGCTTGGCGGCATCGTCAAGGATTTTGTAGCCCGACGAACGGTTGATCTGCACCTCTTCTATTTCGCCGTCCGCCTTGATCGACACGGTCAGCTGCAGCGAACCGTGGATGCGACGAGCCTTGGCCTCTTCCGGATAGTTGAGATTGCCGACCCGCTCGATCTTGGCCCGCCAGGCGTCGACGTAGTGGGCAAAGCGCGACTCGGTGACCCGCGCACCGATGAACTTGCGCTTGGGCCGCTGCTGGTAGGCCTCGTATTGCAGCGAAATCTGCGCTTCGAGGCGTTCGATTTCGATCGATTTTTGCAGGAGCTCCGCGGCCGACAGCGGGTCGGGCGTACCCGACGGGCGCTGGTTGAGTTCGCCCTGCACCACCTTGCCGGCCGATTTGGCTTGCGTCATCAGGGTCTTGAGTTCCTGCTCCATTTGCTTGACCCGGTCTTCCGCCTGGCGCGCGTTCATGGCGGCCTGCTGGTCCATCGCCGGCAGCGGCGACTTGGCGCGCCGCTTCTCGTCGGTATTGCCGCCGCCGTCGAGATTGGCCTGCGCCAGCGCGTCAGCCTTGGTCGGCTTGGACTGGCTCTTGGCATTGACCAGCACCACGTCCATGACGTTATGCGGCGGCGCAAATTGATTCGGGTCGAACAGGCTCACGCCGACGAACAGGATCAGGAACAGGTGAATGCCGACCGAGGTGCAGACGGAGACTTGCACGGGAACCGAGACGGCCAGCGATTTTTCGATCGACAGGAACACCGGCGGCGGCGGCAGGGCGGCCACCGCATCCAGCCGTGCATCGATGCGTTGGCTCCAGTGGCGGGCAAATTGGCGCGGTTTTTCCAGCACTGCCCTAACCGATTGCGAGGATGGTGGTTTGCTTCAAGAAGGCCAACAGCTCCTGTGTGCAGCACATCGTTTGGATGGTCATCCGTCTTGCCGACAGCTGTCTGCGACTGAGCGAATTTTAGAGGGGATTTGCCGATTCCGGCGAACAATTTTCGGCGGGGGTCACGAGCGAAAAGCGGCCGGAGATGTCCCAATAATCGAGCTCACCCACGCTCACCCGTACCGGCGTTTTTGCCGGCAGGGCCGGATTCTTGTCGAGCTTCACCACCAGCGGCAGGGTGGCGGCGCGCACCAGTTCGTCGCGGATGATGGCGCCGTCGAATTCGACTATGCCTTCCTGTTCGAGGAACCTGAAGCACCAGTAGCGCTCGAGATTGCGCTGGAATTCGGCGTAGGCATCGTAAGTCAGGTCGAAATTGCGGGCGACTTCGTTGAGCGCCGCCAGCGAATCGCGCACCCGCTTCTGGTACGGCGGCGTCTCGCCGCGCAGGAAGGTGATCAACTGGCGCTGATTGACCAGATCGACATAGCGCCGCAACGGGCTCGACGACCAGGCGTATTGAGCAACTCCCAATCCCTCGTGCGGGCTGGCTTCGGTAGTCATGCGCGTCTTCTGATTGCTTTGCGCGCGATAGATGGCGGCCACACCGTTTTCGGCCAGCAGTTTGCCCCATTCGCTGTTGACGAAAATCATCAACTCGGCCACCACGGTGTCGACCGGGCTGCCGCGCTTACGCGGCACGATATCGATGCGGCCGTCCTGCAACTCGAAGTTGTAATCGAGGCGATCCTGCTCGGCCGGGTCCTTGCCGCGCAGCACACCCAATTGCCGCGCCAGGCGATGCAACAGCAGCAATTCGTCGCCGAACTCGTGCTCGATGCGGCCGGCGGCAAGCGCCGCATCGGTCAGGATCGGATCGAGGTCGCCGATACGCACATTGCGGGTGATCGGTACCGCCTCGATCGCCGAGCGCGTTGCAACAATAGCGAAGTCCGCCGTGACGGTGAGGTAGAGCGACAAGGCAGGGCAGACTTTCCCCTCGGCCAGAGTGGCGAGCGCCACCGCCTGGTCCGGCAGCATGGTGATTTTGTCGCCGGGAAAGTACACGGTTGAAAGACGTGCGGCGGCGAGCTTTTCCAGGTCGCTGTCGCGCCCGAAAAACAGCGCGGGGGCGGCGATATGAATACCGACCTCGCTGCTGCCGTCACCGAGGTGACGTACTGAAAAGGCGTCGTCGATCTCGGTGGTAGCGGCGTCGTCGATGCTGAAGGCCGTTACGTCCGCCTGGGACAGGCCGGTCGGTTGGCTCGCATCGACAACGCCGCGATAATCGCGCCCGCGCGGGAAATAGTCGGCAAGAAAACGACCCAGGTGAAAATCGTGGCTGGCATTGGCGCAGTCCGGCCAGGCGCCTGCTTCGAAAAACAATTTCGGCAGGCTCACATTGGTTGCGGCGACCGCCGCTTCGCAGGCCTTGACCAGCAAGGTGTTGCGGTCGGGGTGGTAGAGCAGCATGTCGCGGTGGGCGCGCATTTCCTCCGGCAGGGTGCCGGCAGTGAGCTGGGCCACCCATCCCGCCATCTGCCCGGCTTCGCGCTGCTTTCGCTCCACCGAAGCCAGTGCCGCGCGCAAATTCTCCGCCGGCGCCTTCTGGTAGCGGCCCTTGCCGCGCTTGTAAAAGAACATCGGCGCAGCGTGCAATTTGAGCGCGGCGGCGGCGGCTTCGAACGGCTGCGGCACGTGGCCGAAATACTCTTCGGCCAATTGCTGGAAACCGAATTCGGCGTCGCCCGAGACTTCCCAGAGGAATTGCGGATCGATGTCGGCGGCGAGCGCTTCGACCCGCGGCAGAAACTCGGCCAAGGCGCCTTCGAAACGCAACAGCACGTTGCCGCCCTTGATCTTGCTGCGCTTGCCGGTGGCCGCCTCGACCTGCAGCGAGGTGCCGATATCTTCCATCACGCGGCCGACCTTGAAACCACCATCTTCTTCGTACAAAACATTCATGTCGGGCGCCGAAATTCATTCGCTTAATAGCGAATTATACCGGGGCAGGTACCGTCTCCTCTGCTATGTCGCCATCTGCGCGGGTGGCAAACTCGACTACGGCAGCAAGATGGCGCGGAAATGACCTCAGGTCGTGATCGCCGCCCTCCTCCACGATCGCTTCAGCGCCCTGGAATTGCGTGAGCGTTTCACGATGGTCCAGGAGTTCATCGCCCATTTCCACCACCACCAGATACCGCGATGGCTGCGTCACGGCAGCGGGACGACGCGACCGCAACGCTGCCAGGTGCGCATGCGTCCATCCGAATGGCTCACCGGTATAGAGATTGGTCTGCGGCCCGGTGTGGTTCGCCAAGGTTTCGAAAGGACGCAACGACGGATTGAGCAATACCGCCCTGACCCGATACTCTTCGGCCAGCACCCAGGCGTAATAGCCGCCGAGGGAAGAGCCGACCAAAGTGAGTCGGCGCGGGTCGCAGGCATCGCACAGGGCTTCGAGTTGGGCGAGGGCCACGACCGGATCGGGCGCGAGATCGGGGACCGCAATCCCCAAGTCCGGGTGATGGCGGCGCACGTATTCGCGCAGTTCGCCTGCCTTGCGCGAAAGCGAAGAGCTGCGAAAGCCGTGCGCGTAAACCAGGTTGTGGCCTGCGGCGGGAAAGCTCAATTGCCGCCCCGCAAAAAAACAAACGCGGGAAGGGTCGCTTCCCGCGCTGCTCCAGTCGCGCGCGCATCAGCGACGGCGGCTGTCTTCTCCTCCTCGGAATCCTTGCCGGAACTGCAGGCCGGTCGAGTGCCGCGAAGCATACGGCTTTCCAGAGCAACAATCACGCTGCGGCGCAACATGCGAGCCTCAGGCTTTGCCGGCTTGCAAGGTCTCGAGAATCTTGCCGTGGACTCCACCGAATCCTCCGTTCGACATGACCAGTACATGGTCGCCGGGCCTGGCTTCGGCCGCAATGGCAGCCACCAGCTTCGGCAATTCGTCGAATACCGTCGTTTTTTCCGAGATGGGTGCAAAGGTTTCGGCGGCGTCCCAGCCGAGGTTGTGCGCGAACACGAACACGCGGTCGGCGCCGACCAGCGCCTCCGGCAGGGCGCCGCGCATGGCGCCGAGCTTCATGGTGTTGGTGCGTGGCTCGAGCACGGCGAGAATGCGGCCGCCGGTGCCGACGCTGCGCCGCAGCCCCTGCACAGTGGTCTGGATGGCGGTCGGATGATGGGCAAAATCGTCGTACACGGTCACGCCGTTGACTTCGCCGCGTACCTCCATGCGCCGCGCCACCCCCAGGAATTCGTTCAGGGCGTCCACCGCGATCTTGGTCGGCACACCCGCATGGCGCGCTGCGGCCACTGCGGCCAGCGCATTCAGGGTGTTGTGGGTGCCGAACTGGTCCCAGTCGACCAGGCCTTTGGCCTGACCTTTGAGCAGCACTTCGAAGGACTGGACCTGTTCACCGCGCCGGTAGTCCCACACCTGGCCGGGCCCGAAGGTTTCAACCGGCGTCCAGCAACCCTTGGCGAGTGCACGCTTCAGGTGCAGATCGTTACCGTTGGCGACGATCAGGCCGTTGGCTGGGACCGTGCGCACCAGGTGGTGAAACTGCGTTTCTATCGCCTCCACATTGGGAAATATGTCGGCGTGGTCGAGTTCGAGGTTGTTGAGGATCGTGGTGCGCGCCCGGTAGTGCACGAATTTGGAGCGCTTGTCGAAGAACGCCGTATCGTATTCGTCGGCTTCGATCACAAAAAACGGCGAGTCGCCGACCGGCGATCGCGCCGACAGGCCGAAATTCTTCGGCACACCGCCGATCAGGAAACCCGGCCCGACGCCGGCATAGTCGAGTATCCACGCCAGCATCGCCGAGGTGCTGGTCTTGCCGTGGGTGCCCGCCACCGCCAACACCCACTTGCCGCGCAGCACGTTTTCTCCCAGCCATTGCGGGCCGGAAATGTACGGCAGGCCGCGATTGAGCATTTCCTCGATGACCGGTTTGCCGCGCGTCATGGCATTGCCGACCACGATCAACTCGGCGCCGAATTTGGCTAGCTGCTCCGCGTCGTAGCCTTCGTGAAGCACGATGCCGGAGGCTTCCAATTGCGTGGACATCGGCGGATAGACGTTGGCGTCGGACCCGGTGACGGTATGTCCCGCCTCCTTGGCGAGCAGGGCCAAGCCGCCCATGAAGGTGCCGCAAATGCCGAGGATATGAATGTGCATGTTGTAAAGTGTACCTGCGCGCGAACGCCGGGCGGGGTAGGAATGTGGCAAAACAATGGCGCGCGAATGTTACCTGTTTCGCAACCGGGACGGAGGGAAAATGAGCGGCCGCTGGCTCACGATCAAGGATTGGATATGGCTGAGCGCCCCGTGGCTGGTGGGTGCCGCGGTGGTGTTGGCGGCAGCACTCCACTTCTGGCAGCCGGCGCCGCCGCGCACCATCGTCATGGCCACCGGCGCCGAGGGCAGCGCCACCCAGCGCTATGGCTTGCGCTATCAGGAAGTGCTGGCGCGCCACGGTATCAAACTCGAATTGCGGGCAAGCTCCGGCGCGCTGGAAAATCGCGCCCTGTTGCTCAACGACGACGCCAATGTCGCCGCGGCATTTCTGCAAACCGGCAGCGCCGGCGACGAGGACAAGGACTGGCTGGCGGCCATCGCCGGCGTGTATCCGGAACCGCTGTGGGTGTTCTACCGCTCGCAGCACCCTTACACGCAGTTGGGCGAGCTGGCCGGCAAGCCGCTGGCGATCGGGTCATTGGGCAGCGGCACCCGCCGCCTGGCGGTGCAACTGTTCGCCGCCTACGGCTACGATCTCGACGCCGGGCCGCACGTCGACAGCAGCGGCCGCGCCGGCGCACAGCTGCTGCTGGCCGGCAAGGTCGACGGACTGATACTGGTGACGGGGGAAGACTCGGCCATCGTGCAGGAGTTGTTGCGCGCTCCCGGCATTCGCCTGCTGCCGTTTACGCAGTCGGCCGCCTTGAGCCGCCACTTTCCGCAACTGACCGCGGTGAATCTGGCGCCCGGCATGATCGACCTCGCCAGGAACCTGCCGCCGCAGGATGTGCCGCTGCTCGCCGCCATGTCGCAACTGGTGGTGCGCAGCGACCTGCATCCGGCGCTCACGCGGCTGCTGGCGGAAGCCGCCAAAGAGATTCACGGCGGCAGCGGCTGGTTCCACAAGGCCGGCGATTTTCCGACGCTAAAAGGCACCGACGTACCGATCAGCGCCGATGCCGAGCATTACTTCGCTTCCGGCACCGGTTTTCTGCAAAGGTATTTGCCGTTCTGGTTCGCCGTCTGGGCCGAGCGCTTGCTGATCATTTTCGTGCCGCTGCTGGCGCTGGGCATTCCCGCCGTGCGCATCCTGCCGGTGCTGTATAACTGGCGCATGCGCTCGCGCATTTACCGCTGGTACGCGGAGGTGCGGCGGCTGGAAGAGGAAATGCGCATCTCTCCACCCTCCGCGGAAGCCGGCGCGACGGCGGCGAAAGCGCTCGACCTGATCGAGGAGCGTGCGGAAAAAGTGCGGGTGCCGCTGGCGTTTGCGCGCGAGTTATACGACCTGAAGGAGCACATCGCCTTCGTGCGCAGAAAGCTCGCCGAAACGATCAACCCCGGAAAATAAAGTAGACCGCGCCCACCAGGCACAGGCCCGCCCACAGGTAGTTCCAAGTCCACTTATCGCCCATGTAAAAGAGCGCGAACGGCACGAATACCGACAACGTCACTACTTCCTGGACGATTTTGAGCTGACCCAAGCTCATCCCTGCCGCAAAGCCGGTGCGGTTGGCCGGCACCATGATCGAATATTCGAACAGGGCAATGCCCCACGAAACCAGCGCGGCTATATACCAGGGTTTGTCCGCCAGGTTCTTCAGGTGCGCATACCAGGCGAAGGTCATGAAGACGTTGCTCGCCACCAACATGAAAGTTGTGACGAAGATGGGCGACAAAGCGAGGGTCGGCATGTGCGGATTGTAAGGCCGCTCTGCGGGATTTTCATGTGAATAACCCTCCTCCTTGCAGTGAAATGTTGTCACATTGAGAGGAAGCCAATCGGAGTACACTGTGCCTCCTTGTAAATCGCCGCATTGCCCCGATAACGTCTTGATCTATATGCAGAGATAGCCA
>CAZCKI010000009.1:0-17392 GCA_964498815.1 uncultured Burkholderiales bacterium | reverse complement strand
GGAAACGGTGGGCAATGGGTCGCGACTGGTCGATGACGCCGGTCGCACCATGCTGGAAGTGGTCAAGAGCGTGAAGCAGGTTTCCGACATCATCGGCGAAATCGCCACCGCCACCCGCGAACAGAGCGCCGGCATCGGCCAGGTCAACACCGCCGTGCTGGAATTGGAGCGCGTCACCCAGCAAAACGCGTCGCTGGTGGAAGAGTCGGCCGCCGCCTCGGAAAGTCTGAAGGAGCAAGCGACCCGGCTCGCCACCAGCGTAGGCGTCTTCAGGGTCGATCGCGACTCCGCATCCCAGTCGACGCTGCAGGCTCCCGCGCTCGATGCGCTACCGGCGACACCCGCTCGCAAGGCGCTCAAGCACAACCGCCCGGTCACCCGCAACAATATCCTGTCCTTTGGCAAGTCGCGCCTCGCGGCGCATGCGGTGCAGTTGGCGGAAGGCGATAGCTGGCGCGAATTCTGAACGCTCGCACCGGCACCACGCAAGCGCCAACCAACAATTCACCCGAGGAGCAAGACATGGGCATGATGGAAATCATCGATAACGGCAAGTCCGGCAATGTGCAGGAATTCCTTTCTTTTCAGTTGGGCGATGAGGAGTACGGTATCGACATCCTCGCCGTGCGCGAGATCCGCGCCTACGAGAAACCCACTCGCATCGCCAACGCGCCGGAATTCATCCGCGGTGTCATCAACCTGCGCGGCGTGATCGTCCCGATCGTCGACTTGCGCATCCAGTTCGGCAATCCGCAGCCGCGCTACGATGCTTTGAGCGTGGTCATCATCCTGCACGTCGACGGCCGTCCGATCGGGGTGGTGGTGGACGGCGTCTCCGACGTAGTGCCGCTCACCGCCGCGGAAATCCGGCCCGCCCCCGAATTTCATTCGGCGTCCGCCACCCGTTTCATTTCCGGTCTGGCCACCGTGCAGGGGCGGATGCTGATCATGATGGACATCGAAAAGCTGTTGGCAAAGGAAGCCATTCGCGCCCTTGAAGGCTATGCGCAGGCCGCGTAACAAAGATTTCGCGCCGATTTTGCAATTCTTGACAATTCAGCCTTGACGCAACGAGACGACGAGTAGAAGCTACGTTCTCATTCGTACACTCTCGAATGCCAGTACTAGCGAACCCGGCCGCAGAAGCCGGGTTTTTTTTGCCTGTCGCCCGGCGACCCGCGGGCTTACAGTTCGTCGATCAGACGACGGCGGACCGCTTTCAACTTCTTGCGGTGTTCGGCGATTTCATGCCGGTAAAAATCGACCGACTTGGCGAGGTCTTTGCGGACCGCTGCCGAGTGCTTGCCATTGCCGATTTCGAGCCGGCCGGCCAACTCCTGGAGTTTCCGATCGGCGGCGGCGAGGTCGTCCAGCACCGCGCGCTCGCCATCGGCGAGGTGCTCAATCAGGGTGGGTAATTCGGCATGAGGCGCCAAGGGCACGGTAAATTTGGCCGAGTCGAATACCTGGTGGAACTGATCGGCGAGATGCCGCATCGCCGCCTGGATATGATGGTCGCGGAAATGGCTGGTCAGCTTGCCGTAACCGCCGTGCAGGCTTTGAACCAATTCCAGGTCATCTTCGGCGTAGCCGAGGCCGGCCAGATAGGAATCCGCCAGAGACAGCGCACGGTCGAGTTCCTCGGCCAACCGGTCCACCAAGGTGCGAATCTGCGCCCGCCCGGCGATATCGGTCTTGGGTGCCAGGACGAATATGGCTTTGGCGGCATCGAAAAAAGACTGCAGGGTGGACATCGGCGCTTCCCATGGAAAGTAACGCCTGCACTGTCTCACAGATCGATGCAAGGCGGCGGACTATTCGCCTCCGCCGGCGAACTACTGGGCTTTGCCGCAGCTGGCTTTTCCGCCGGAGATACTGCACACCAGTTTCTTTTTGCCCTTGGAGTTATGCAGGTGCAAGGACCAGCCATCGCCTTTGCCGGTAGGCTCGAACAAGCCGTAACCGAAATCATCGGCGGTATCGTTGTTGGCGAGCGTGGCGGTGCCGATTTTCTGCCCGGCGGGAACGGCTTTCAACTTGCGCGCCAGCATGGTGCCGCCGTTGCCGATCACCAATTGCGGCGGCAACGGTGTCGAAAAGCTCAGCAACTCGAACATATGCGTGTGGCCGGCAACGCTCAAGTCGATGCCGGCGATCGGCGCAGCCGCCCAGGCCTGTTGCAGGGTCGCATTAAGAGTTTGAAAATTCTCGCGGTCGCCTTTCGGTCCGGCTTTCAGCGCCCACAGCGGGCGATGCGAAATCAACCAGGCGTGCGACAGGCCGGCCGCCGCGGCCTGCTGATAGATCGCGGTATAGGTGCCGACATTCTTGGCCGGGGCATCGTCGGCCGAAGAGGAATCGTAAATCCAGGCGTGGAAATCGCCGATCTTGACGGCGTAGGCCGGCGCCAGGTCGGCGCATTGGTCATTGCTCGTGTAGGTCTCGGGCGCCAGGTAATAACTCCAGCCCTTGCCGGCCCGTTTGCAGATTTCGTGGTTGCCGCGCACGAATACCCAGGGGGCCGCTTCCAGCAGCTTTTTCGCCGGCTTGAAAAAGTCGGCGTGCCAGGTCGGCCAGTTATCGCCGCTCGGCGAATTACCGCATTCCTTTTTATCTGCCGAGGGGCAGGGCGATTCGCGGTAGATATAGTCACCGACGTGGATGACCAGGTCGGGCTTGGAGGCTGCGGCGGAATCGGCGATCGTCTGGAATGGCCAGTCGGCATTGCAGTCCTGGACTTTGGCTTTGCCGGCCGCGGCCTCGCCGTCGTCGTGGTCCATATCGGCGCTAGCATCCACTTGCCCCGACACCTTGATGCGGCAGCCGGTATCGCCCAGCACGACGATGCGCTTCGGATTCTTCGGCGGCATATGCAGCGAGATGCCGGCCACGGAAACCTTACCCGCACCGGTGACATCGGTTTGGCAGGTGAGACGCTGTCCGGTCGGCGGCGTGCTGCTGCCGGTCGCGAGGCGCGGGCTCATGGTCGAGGACTTCCCGTCCACGCTGATCGAAGGACACTGCGCACTGACGACGGTACGCGCCAGCACGTGACCGTCCGGCACGATTTCCAGCCAGACCGGGTCTGCAGCGTTGGCGTCGAGGCCGGCGGCAGACATCGCCACGACAAAAATTCCGGCGAGCTTGGTTGTACTGGTCCGGCAAGCTTTCATTTGGCGTCGCTCCTCAGGTCATTTGCGTCGATCAGGCAATTTCACGCGGGATGAAAAGCGTCGCCTCCGCCTTGATCATTCGATATCGCTTGTCCGCCCACCAATACCAGGATATTGGTGCCGAGGTTGTATACCGGCTTGCCGGCCTGGGTGCACGTCATGCGCCAGCGCAGCGCCACCTTGTCGTCCTCGGCAAGGATGGTTTCGACCGAAAAATGCAGGTCCGGAAATTGGGTGCGCAATCCCGTCGCCCAGGCCTTGGTCATCGCCGCCGTCGTCGGCACGCCGTTGAATTGATAGCTGGGGCTGATCAAGGCATCGACGATATCCATGTTGCCGTGATTGAAGACCTGGTCGAAGAATTTGACCACGTTCGCTTTATTGAGATCCGATGTCGCTGACATGTCGTTTCCTTTTCGAAATGGGTGCGGAGAGCGAACTATTCCGGCAACGTGCCGCGTGCGCCGCGGATGTTGTAGACCGGTACCTGATTCCAGTACTGCACGTTGTATTTGCCGGCGACCTGCTTGCCCTTGGCTTCCATGAAGTTCTGGATGCTGGCGGCCAGTTGCAAGGAAAAGTCCATCGAGGTCGCCTGTGGATCGAACGGGGTATCGGCGCCGATGTCGCGGAAAAAGCGCATCCACTCCGGTGTACCGGGCTTGGCGGTGGTGCCGTCCTTCTTGTACAGGAACGGCAGGATCGGCGAAATCGCCGGATATTGCGCCGTCGAGTGGCACGACTGGCAGGATGAAAGCGTATTGTCCACCGGGCCGTTGAGGCGCAGTCCCCAGCCCAGGTGCATGGGCGGCAAGTCCGGCGAAGGATTGATGATGGTGTGCTTCAAGTCAGGATTGGTGATGGTCTTGACCGGCGCCGGATTCGATTCCGAATGGCTGGTTACGCTGGGATCATTGCCCCACATGATGCCGACCGGCACCGCATTCAGCCACATGTTCGGATTGGCCAGCGTGCCGTTGTAGACGAAGGTGCCGAATACCCAGCCTCCCGTGGCGTTCGCGCGCGGATCGCGCACCATGATGTCCATTTGGATGAACCGCACCGTGCTCATCTGGCGGTCGGTCGCACAGGTGGAGGCCGGATCGGTCTTGGGCGGCGAAAAGCACTTGGTGGTGTACGCGGTCCACTCGATCGGCGCGGACAGGAACGGTACTTCCGCGACGGGCGCGGTGGTGAACAGCACTTTGCCGACCACGGTGCCGACCGGAAAGCCGCCATTTTTCATTTCGGCGAGATTGGGGTTCTCCGGGTCTTTCCACACCTGGCCGATGGCCCAGCCGCCTTGACGGTTATAAAACCCGACGGCGTAGGTCTGCCAGGTGCCGGTTTGAGTCGGCCCCAGCACCTTGGGCATCACCGGGCCCTCCTTGGTCAGTCCATGCAAGCCGTCGCGGCCCTGCGGTCCCCAGTGCTGCCACGGCACGTGATACCAGTCGCGGACCTTGTTGTCTTCCAGATAGAAGGCTTCGGATACCCCGCGATTCTCGATATTGCCCTCGTACACGTAGTCGCGCACAGCCAGCAGGTAGGACATCCAGTCCTTGCGAAAATCGATCTTGAGAATCTTCTGTACGCCGGCGTCAAGCGCCGGCTTGGAGGTCGGGAAACTCTGGCTCAGCTTGAACACCCGTCCCTGATATTGGGAAGGATCGGGCATATGGCCGAAATCCGCGAAGGCCGGCAACAGTTTCTGTCCGGCGGGTGCCACGCTGGCGGGCGGGTTTTTTTCCGCAGCGACGGCCGGCATCGCGACCGGCAGTGAAGATGCCAGCGCGCAGGAAATCCAAAATGTGGCAGGTTTCATTTCCTTCTCCTTGTACCGTATTGCCAATGGTGTCATTGGGCGGGATGCCCCGGCAACCTCGCAGCCGTTGACACGCAATGTACTGTTTTGCGGCGCGCCGGTCTCCTACCTAAGCAGGTAGGTTCGCAAGGAAATTTCGCGGATTGGCCGGAAATTCGGCCGGGCCGGAGGGGAATGAATCAGGCCGAAGCCCTCAACTTGCGGCTCAGTCTCACCATTTTCGTCGCGGTGGTTTCGTGGATATGAGTCTGTGTGATCGCATAGCCGTGCCGGGCATAGAGGGCGATTAGTCCGGCGTTGGTCGCGGAAGTCCAGGTGGCCGACTCGGGGAGTTGCTGTTGTTTCATCCAGCCTTCCCCATGTTCCAGGAGAGCCGCGGCCAGCCCCAACCGGCGCGATTCCGGCACCACATAGGTGGTTGAAACCAATCCGTACTGGCCACCCGCATCGTCGGTTTCAGCGCGAACGATGGCATGACCCAGGATCCGGCCGTTGGCTCCCGTGGCAAGGAAAACCTTGCCGTTGCATTTCGTTGCATCGAGGTGGAAGCGCACCCGGTCCTGCAACCACTCCATCGTGTAGAGGGCGGTGCCGGCCTCCTCGCCCTCGACCTCGATCAGGGTCTGGCGCATCCTCGCCGCGACGAGGTTGATTTCGACCTCGGATGTGGGGTCGATTTCACGGACCGTGAAGGTTGCCTGGGCGCCGTGCCGGGGCTGCGAAATGTCTGGTTCGTTCACGGCAGCCATTCTACAAAGTCCGCCGGCGACATGGCAGAAATCGACGAAAAACAGCAGCGACAGGTGCTGCGCCGGCGTCGGTATGCGTGCCTTTGCGCTACGATACGGCAATCGCCGCCGGGCGCTGTGGTTCAATGCGCCTGGCCTGCCTGTCCCATTAGGAGAATCGATGACCTGGTCCATCGTCGCGCGTGACGCGTCCGGCGCCCTTGGCGTTGCGGTCGCAAGCAAGTTCTTTGCCGTCGGCGCCTTGTGCGCACACGGCCAAAGCGGCGTGGGAGCGCTGTCTACGCAGGCGCTGGTCAATCCCTTGCTGGCGGAGCCCGCCCTGCGCGGCTTGGCTGCCGGACGCGAGCCGGCGGTGCTGCTGGCGGAAATCCTCGCCGACGATCCGGGACGGGAACTGCGGCAATTTCATATGGTCGATGCCACCGGGCGGAACGCCGCGCACACTGGCGCGCAGTGCATCGACTGGTGCGGACACACCTTGCGTGACGGATACTCGGTGGCAGGCAATATGCTGGCCGGCCCGCAGGTGATCGCGGCGACCGCGGACCACTACGCGGCGCACGCCGATCTGCCGTTTGCCGAACGCCTAATCGAAGCGCTGGCCGCCGGCGAGGCGGTGGGTGGCGACAAGCGCGGCAAGCAGGGTGCGGCCTTGCTGATCTACAACGGCCAGGACTACCCGTCGCTGGACATCCGCGTGGACGACCACGTCGAGCCGATCCGGGAGCTGCGTCGCCTGCATCGGGTAAGCCTGGAACGATTTCAACCTTTTGTGAGCTGCATGGCGAGCCGCGAGCGGCCCGCCGGGATCATCGACCGCAGCGTGATCGAAGCGGAAATCGCGCGCTTTCAGGCCGCCCGCAAGGACAAGGCGGGGCGCGCGGCGTGAGCGCACTGCTCGAAGTCAGCGACCTTCGCACCTGCTTCAAGACCGACCGTGGCGAGTTCAACGCCGTCGACGGGGTGAGCTTCACGCTTGCGGCCGGCCGCACGCTCGGTATCGTCGGTGAATCGGGTTGCGGCAAAAGCGTAACGGCCCTGTCCATCATGGGACTGTTGCCCAAGGGCCAGGGGCGCGTTGCCTCGGGTTCGATCCGTTTCGAAGGCGCCGACCTGTCCACCTTGTCGTCTTCCGCAATGCGGGATTTGCGCGGCAATCGCATGGCGATGATCTTCCAGGAGCCGATGACCTCGCTTAACCCGGCCTTTACCATCGGCGACCAGCTGATCGAAGCAATTCGCCGCCATCGCAAGCTCAGCGCCCCGGCGGCGCATGCCCACGCCATCGAAATGCTGGCACGGGTGCGCATTCCCTCGCCCGAGCAGCAAATCGACGCCTATCCGCACAAGCTCTCCGGCGGCATGCGCCAGCGGGTGATGATCGCGATGGCGCTGGCCTGCGAGCCGCGATTGCTGATCGCCGACGAGCCGACCACCGCGCTGGACGTGACCATCCAGGCGCAGGTGCTGGAGCTGATGCGAAGCTTGCGCGCCAAGTCCGATGCAGCCATCATCTTGATTACCCACGATCTCGGTGTTATCGCCGAACTGGCCGACGAGGTGGCGGTGATGTACGCCGGTCGCGTGGTCGAGCGCGCAAGTGTGGCCAGGTTGTTCGCGGAACCGCAGCACCCCTACGCCATCGGCCTGCTCGGCTCGATCCCGAAAATGCATCTCACGCAAACCCGGCTCGCCGCCATCGAAGGCCAGGTGCCGACGCCCAACACGGTACTGAACGGCTGCCGCTTCGCGCCGCGTTGCCCGTTCGCCGACCAGGCCTGTTGCGATGCGTCGCCACCGCTCGCGGAATGCAGCGACGGCCACTTCGCCGCCTGCTGGAAAGCGCCGCTGCGCTGGGAGCAGGCGGCATGACGTCCGGGGTGACTGCGCTGCTGCGAGCGGAACAGCTGGTCAAGTACTTTCCGCTGCAGCAAAGTTTTTTTCGCAAGAGCAAACAGGTGGTGCACGCGGTCGACGGCGTCGGCTTTACGCTGCAGGCCGGGGAAACCATGGCGCTGGTCGGCGAGTCCGGTTGCGGCAAATCGACGGTGGGGCGCCTATTGCTGCGCCTGCTGGAGCCGACCTCCGGCCGGGTCTGGTTCGATGGCGTCGATATCACCGGCCTGTCGCCGCAGGAAATGCGCGCGCGCCGGCGCGAACTGCAGATCATTTTCCAGGACCCGTATTCCTCGCTCAATCCACGCATGACCGTGGAGCAAACGCTGACCGAGCCGATGGCCTTGCACGGCCTGGCCGCCGGACGGCACCGCGAGCGTGCGGCGGAACTGCTGGATATGGTGGGCATGGCGCCGCAATACCTGCGGCGCTTTCCGCACGAGTTTTCCGGCGGTCAACGCCAGCGCATCGGTATCGCCCGCGCGCTCGCCGTGGAACCGCGCCTGATCGTTTGCGACGAGCCGGTGTCGGCGCTCGACGTGTCCATTCAGGCGCAGGTGATCAACCTGTTGCGCGATATCCAGCAGCGCCTCGGCATTGCCTATGTGTTCATCGCGCACGACCTCGCCGTGGTGAAGCACATTGCTTCGCGCGTGGCGGTCATGTATCTGGGGCAGATTGTCGAATATGCCGACAAGCAGAGCCTGTTTGCGGCCCCCCGCCATCCTTATACCCACGCGCTGCTGTCGGCCATCCCGGTGCCGGAGCCGGGGCGGGTGCGCGACAGGTTGTTGCTCGAGGGCGATGTACCCAATCCCATTTCGCCGCCTTCGGGTTGCCGCTTTCGCACCCGCTGTCCGCACGCGCGGCCGCGCTGCGCGGAAGAGGTGCCGGCGCTGACTGGTGAAGGTGCTCACCGCGTGGCTTGCCATTTCTGGCAGGAAATCGCCGTTCCCGCGTCGCTGCGCGATGTCGCCAAGGCAGCGGCGCCCAATCGCCGGCTGGAGCAGTTGCAGGCTGCGTTCCTGCCGAAAGAAAGGCAGCCGGCATGATGCTAGCCCAGTTGCATGGTGCTGTTGCCCATCCGGCAAAATCCCCCTCAATCCCCCTTTTTTCAAAGGGGGACGTGCCTCGTTGCCGCAAGGCCTCGACTTGGAAAGGGCTGGCTCCTCCCTTTGGAAAAGGGAGGCCGGGAGGGATTTCCCTCGTCCGCTCAACCGATCAATCTTTGCCGCCGAGACAGCGCCATGACGTTTGATCCCCTTCTCTTTTTCAACAAGAGGTAGTCCATGTTCACATTGCTCCCTTCCTTTTCTTTTCGTTGCGTCGCGATCGCGGCTGCTGTATTTCTGTTGAGTGCCGGCGCCGGCGCGCAGACGCTGCGCATCGGCCTGGCCGAGGACCCGGACGTACTCGATCCGACCCTGGCGCGGAGCTTCGTCGGTCGTATCGTGTTTGCGGGGCTCTGCGATAAATTGTTCGACATCGACGAGAAGCTCGCCATCGTCCCGCAGCTCGCACTGAGCTATAAATGGTCGGGCGACAACAAGATCCTGACCCTGAAGCTGCGCCCTGGCGTGACCTTTCACGACGGCGAGAAATTCGACGCCGTCGCCGTCAAATTCAATATCGAGCGCCACAAGAACCTGCCCGGCTCCAGCCGCCGCGGCGAGCTGCAGCCGGTGGTGAGCGTGGAGGTGGTCGACGACCTCACCGTGAAGCTGATCCTGTCACAGTCGTTTTCACCGCTGCTGTCGGTGCTGGCCGACCGCGCCGGCATGATGGTGTCGCCCAAGGCGGCGGCAGCCGAGTTCGGCACCTTCGGTTCCAAGCCGGTGTGCTCGGGGCCGTTCAAGTTTGTCGAGCGCATAGCGCAGGATCACATCACGCTGGACCGCTTTGCCAATTACTGGGACAAGGCCAGTATCCACTTCGACAAGATCATCTATCGCTCGATGACCGATTCGACCGTGCGTCTCGCCAACCTGCGTTCGGGGCAACTCGATTTCATCGAGCGCGTGGCCTCCAACGACATGGCCGGCCTGAAGTCCGAAAACAAGTTCAACCTCGCCACTATCACCGAGCTGGGTTACCAGGGCATCACCATCAATATCGGCAAGAGCGATTTTTCGCAGCGCAATCCGCTCGGCCGCGACGTGCGCGTGCGCCGGGCCCTCGAGTTGGCGCTGGACCGGCCCGGCATCGTCGCGGTGGCCGCCGACGGAGAAGGCGAAGTCGGCAACCAATGGGTGGCGCCGGGCAGCACCTACTACGCCAGGAATGTTCCGCTGCCGAAGCGCGACGTGGCCCGCGCCAGGGAACTGCTGAAGGAAGCCGGCGTGCCCAATCCCAGCTTCACCCTGATGACGCCGACCACCTCGGACGGGCAAAAGGTTGCGCAGGTGGTGCAGGCCATGGTCAAGGAGGCCGGCTTCGACATGAAGATCCAGTCGACCGAATTCGCCACCTCGATCAACATGGCCGACAAGGGGCAGTTCGAAGCCTATCTGCTCAACTGGAGCGGCCGCGCCGACCCGGACGGCAACCTGTTCAGTTTTTACGGCTGCAAGCAGCCATTGAACTACACCGGATATTGCAAGCCGGAGGTCGATGCGCTGCTCGACAAATCGCGCGCCACGCTCGACGTCGCCCAGCGCAAAAAGATATTCGAGCAAATCGCCGCCGAGATCGACAAGGAGAAGCCGCTCGTGTATGTCTACCACCGCCATTGGCTGTGGGCCTACGACAAAAAACTGACGGGCGTGCGCAAGGTCCCGGACGGACTGGTTCGCGTACAAGGGCTGAAAATGTAATGGCGCTCGCTGCTCCCTTCCGCTTGCGAGCATGGCCGTAATGTTCGCCTACCTGATCAAGCGCCTCGCCGCAGTCGTTCCGACGGTGTTTTTTGTCACCGTGATGATTTTCTGCCTGCAGCAATTGCTGCCGGGTGACGCCGCCGTGATCCTCGCTGGCGAGGACCAGGATCCGAACGCGGTGGCGTACCTGCGGCAGAAACTGCATCTCGACGAGCCACTGCCGATGCGCTACGGCTACTGGATCGCCGGCGTGGTGCAAGGCGACCTGGGCGAGTCGTTACGGATCCAGCAACCGGTGCGGCAGCTGATCCTGGAGAAGCTGCCGGTCACGGTCGAGCTCGCCGCCCTGGCGATGACGATCGCCCTGCTGATCGGCATTCCGGCCGGCATCGTGTCCGCCGTCGCCAAGGATTCCGCCTGGGACTATCTCGCCAACGTGTTTGCGCTGTGGGGTCTCTCCACGCCGAATTTCTGGCTGGGGATACTGATGATCCTGCTGTTCTCGGTGTCGCTGGGCTGGCTGCCGGCGTCGGGCTATGTGAGTCCGGCCGAAGACCTGAAGGCCAATCTGCTGTCGATGATCATGCCGGCCTTTGTGCTCGGCAACGCCATCGCCGCGGTGCTGATGCGCCATACGCGCAGCGCGATGCTGCAGGTGCTGAGCGCGGACTACGTGCGCACCGCGCGCGCCAAGGGACTGGATGAACGCGTCGTGGTGCTGAAGCACGCGCTGCGCAACGCGATGATGCCCATCATCACGCTCGGTGCGCTGGAATTCGGCACGCTCCTGTCCGGCGCGGTGCTGACCGAGCAGGTGTTTTCCATCCCCGGCTTCGGCAAGCTGATCGTCGATGCGGTGTTCAATCGCGACTACGCCGTCGTGCAGGGCGTGGTGCTGTTCACGTCCACGGTCTACATCACGCTCAACCTGATCGCCGACATGGCGTACTTCCTGGTCAATCCCAGGCTGCGGGATCGATGATGAATGCGCCCGCCACCGCCGCCGCCGCCATGCCGGAATTTTTGTCCGCGCCCGACGACGACTCACCCGGCAAGCGCGCGTGGCGGCGCCTGTTGAAGCGGCGCGGTGCAATGCTGGGTCTGGCGATCGTGCTGCTGTTCGTCTGCATGGCCCTCTTCGCGCCCTGGATCGCGCCCTACGACCCCCTGGAAACCAGCTGGGGCGCCATTCGCAAGGCGCCGTCGGCGCACTTCTGGTTCGGCACCGACGAGCTCGGCCGCGATGTGCTGTCGCGCGTGGTATGGGGGGCGCGCGCTTCCATTCTGGCGGGACTGGTGTCGGTGTCGATCTCGATGGTGCTGGGGGTGCCGATCGGCCTGCTGGCGGGCTATGTGGGCGGCTGGGTCGACGGCGTAATCTCCCGTCTGACCGACTCCATGCTGGCGCTGCCTTTCCTGATCCTCGCCATTGCCTTGGCCGCGTTCCTTGGCCCCAGCCTGATGAACGCCATGATCGCCATCGGTGTCTCGGCAACCCCGGTGTTCATCCGCCTCACGCGCGCGCAGGTGCTGGCGGTGAAGGTGGAAGACTACGTGGAGGCAGCGCGCGCGGTCGGCAATCCCCATTGGCGCATAGCGCTCAGGCACGTATTGCCGAACGTATTGCCGCCGCTGATCGTGCAGTCCACCCTCGCCATCGCCGCTGCTGTCATCGCCGAGGCCAGCCTCTCCTTCCTCGGTCTGGGCCAGCAGCCGCCCGCGCCCAGCTGGGGCAGCATGCTCAACACCGCCAAGAATTACGTGGACGATGCGCCGTGGATGTCGATCTGGCCGGGGCTGTCGATTTTCCTGCTGGTGCTGTCGTTCAACCTGCTGGGCGACGGGTTGCGCGACGCGCTCGATCCCCGGCACCGCTAGGGAACCTCAATACTTGTTCGGAGGTTCCCTGGGGTGGCGCAAGGCGTGAACGAGCGACGGCACGTCGGTGCGCCACTCTCGCAGGACCAGCGAAATCGCCAGTCCCTCCAGATCGGCAACTATGCCCATATAAATTGCAGTCGCGACCGGCCATCCCGAAACACCCATCGCCAATAGCGAAAAGAACCCGGCAAACAGGGCTATACCCCACAGTTTGGACGACCACATGTGATAGCTCGCCTCGCGCTTGAATTTGTAGAAATCGAGGGCGTAGCGGGTCAGTTCGAGGGCAATCAATACGGCGATGGCGATCCAGTATTCCAGGATGGCCTGCGGATACAAATGCCATGCGGCGAATGCGGCGGCGACATAAAACAGCGAATCGGCGATGCTGTCGAGCCGGCGCAGGCCGGGCGTCGCAATACCGAGGCGGCGCGCAATGATGCCGTCGAACAGATCCGACAGGAATGCCACAATCAGGCAGGCGGCGAAAGCCATGTGGTTCGGCCAGGCGAGTGCGAGCATAACCATGACCGGCGCAAGCAACGCCCGCAGGGCGGTGAGCGCCAGCGGTACCTGCTGCACGAGTTTTGCCGTTTTCAAATGTGGAGTCATTCAGGAAATTGATCGGACGGGAATTGTCGATCATTGCGCAGGAGCGGCCGCCTCGCCGTCCGGCAGGATGTTGCCTTGGCGGGATTACGCCAGCGCAGCGATGGATCCAATCATATTGGCCACACCGCCCACGATCCGCAGCACGCTGGCGCGATCATTCAGGTTTCTCAGCGCTTTCTCGCTGTCGACGATGGCTTTGGCGATCGCCGCAGCCTCCTTGCCCATCGAGGCATTGATGGAGGCAAGCGTCTCGCGCTCCAGGTACTCGATGGCGGCGGCCACGTTATTCGATAGCTGGAACCATTTTCCCAGGTCGTCGCCTTGCAGGTCCGGCGTGCGAATCGCGGTGAGCTTGAGATCCAGGGCGCGCAGGCTGGCGAGCAGGTCCGCGAGGGCTGCTGCCGGCAGCGGCGTGACGGGCGGCGGTGTGCTTGCCATGTGGTCTCCGGTGAATGTGCAGCGCGCTTAGCGCGAATCGTAGATTTTTTGCAGGGCGTCGATGCCGCTTTGGGTGGCGTTCAGATCGTCCAGCATGTCCTTGAAATTACCCTTGCCCTCGACGTACGCTTTCCAGGCGCGAAGAGCGCTGGCGACGGCCGCGCGCGCCGTCCTCAGCACCGGGATGGCGGACTGGTCGGTCACCACCGCGGTCCATTTGGTCACCCAATCGGGGGGCAGGTCGGGTCGCGGGGTTTTGTCGGTGTTGGCCTGAAAGGCGGGCCTCACGTAGGTATTCTCCAGGCTCAGTTGATCGCGCTTGCGCTCCTGCTCGAGCATGGCGGCAAATTCCTGCAAGGCGGCCTCCTGCAGCGCCAACTGCCTGCCGATCATCGGCACCTGTTCGTCCAGCAACTGCCTGGCATCGTTGCCTTGCATCTGGGAAAAAACGACGCCACCCAGCGCCTGCAGCCCGGCAATCTGCCCGGCCGAAAGTTGAAAGGAAGTCTCCAGTTTCACGCCCAGCGACTGCAGCCCGGTCGCCGAGTCCTGCAGCGCACTTTGCCCTAGGGATTTGGCGTCGGCATTCATGAATCCATTGAGCGCCACGAAATACTCGGCCAGCTTGTGCGTGTGTTGCTTGAAGGTCTCCAGCTTGCCCTGGTAGTCGCGCATTTCGGCGGTGGCGGCATCCAGGATCTGCCCGTCGATGCAGGCACGCTGTTTGCCCGGTGTATTCAGGCTTTTATCTGCGGCACAAGCTTCGACGAAACGCTGGTATGCGGCCGGCGGGTACTTGAGCAGTTGTTCGGTCGTGAAATTCTTGCGCTCGTCCGCCAGGCGTTTGGACTTGCGGTCGATGCGCTCCTTCAACACCAGGTCCGCCAAAGGCGCCATGGCGTCGGCGTAGGCCTTGCCCGCGGTGGACAGGGTATTGCCCTGGCGAATGATCCGAGTGCTCTCGCAGGCTGTCAGCAAGAAGAGCAGACTGGTCAGCGCGATAGTGAAGAATTGTTTCAATGTAGTGGCTCTCGTCAATTGGTGTGACCCTCATGTCACTCGGTTAAGTAAAAAATTATGTCGCTCTGACGCAGACCGGGGCCTAAGCTACATCGTCAGCTGACTTTCGGCGTATAGCAGGGCCGTTGCCGCCGAGCCGGTTACACCAGGCATCGAAATTTACGCAAATCTTAGCTGCCAGAGTGTTTTTCGAGTTGGTTTATAAGTATTCTCTTCTGAGATAAATTTAGTGCCTGAAACAAAAGTGAGCAACTATGTTTGAATTGAGAGATATCTGGAAGAGCAAAGATAATCGCCGATTGTCCTGACGTGATTTCCTTTACTATTTTTTTCTTCTTTTCAAGAAAGACCATTTCCATATGGTGCGCAGTTTGTATATGGCGCATCAGGAGAATACTTGTTCGTATCGCTGCGAAGTTAAAGTTGCGTTTTTGGACAGAATGGGGATCATGCAGGAATTGCGCGCTTAACTCCTGCTCATGCGCGGATTCAAAATTCATAAAAGTTCCTGTTCCCATGAAGTAAGTCATTGCAGCACTTTCAAAAGGTAGCGCGATCAGAAAAACTCCCTTGCTGGTAAGCCTAAATCGAAGCTCAGGATGGGCGTCGGCAACGACTCCTGGGGGCCATACAGCCTCGGTGCCTTCAATTAGTCCAAAATTGCGCGCAACTGCTACGCAGTCCACAATTCGACCGTCCGGGTACCGAAAAATTCTCTGCGAAATGTCTTGCAAATTGCGTTCGGTATATTTGCCCGGGCTAGCCTTAACTAATTGTAGTACTCGAAGTAGCATTAGCCCTCCCCACACGGAATGTTGCTCTGTCAGGCGGAATTCGAATAAATTCGGACACCAACGTCCCTTCAATTCCTCATTCCAATTGGACGGCATGTAGTCGCATCCAGCCAAAATGCTGCCCTCAAGAAGCATATACTTTCGCCGTTTCAGAACGGAGGTAAAAAGAGCGTGATTAATTGCACCTGGCTTCTCACCACTGCTTGAAGCCCGGCGAACGTAAAAGGATTCTAGATAGTCGAACGATCGAACGAAATTTCGCGAGAAACTCCTCAAGTTGCCGTCAAAGACGCGATCTAGCGAAAACTCGTGTTCTGGAATTTCTGAAAATGATGAGGAAATTCCAGCGGTCGCAAAGGCTCGCGATAGACGAGAAAACTCACTCAGCAAAAACGTGAACACACGTTCCACACGTTGCCAACTCTTTTCACTGACATTGCCATCGAGATTTTGCCGAAGGTGGCGGATATATTCACTAGATGGTGAATTCGCAACTTGGCACTTTGTCCTAACAACCGCGTCCACATCCGCAGGCTGCAAATCTACAATTGTTATCCCTTGGTTTGGATCCTGCATTGGTGTCGATTGACGAAGCGAATATATTTCATGCCATGTATCTTGACGGACGAGCAGAATCGACTTGTCATAAAAGGTTGACGACTTCTGCGCAGGAAGGAATATCAGGAGCTCGCGTAGGAACCCTCGATATTGAGAGGGATCTGCGCTGGGTCTTACATTGTCTATTCCGTCGATAATTTGAATGACACGAAATGTGCCTAGAGAGACTGTACCGGCTGCCGTTCTTAAGCAGTACAAAAACTCGTTGTATAAGTCGACAAATAAGTTGGGGTTTTCCTTTTCGAATCTGTCGACAATTTCTGCTGATATTTCAGTGCTAGACTGGCCTTGACGTACACGCCTCAAAACGAGTGTTGAAATGGATTCCCATAGATTGACTAGATTTTGCCCATCATTTCCGCCAGCGTAGTGTGCTGCGATATGCTCGCAAAAAGGGCCCATGCCGACCTCCGCAAGACTTGGTCTGGCGAAGACCGCCAATATTTCGTCTTGACCAGAGTATTTGACGGCGACGTAAAAATTATGTGCCATCGTATATGATCGAATTGATAGTTGTTCGCTCTTTGATCTGCGGCTATTTTGCTCGTAGAGCTTGGCAACATCAGTCCTGAACCATGTCGTTCTATTTTTCTTAAGTAACTCGTCATGGCGAATGCAAAGCAAATAGTTTAGTGTTGCGGTCTTTCCTGAGCCTCTCCTACCGCGAATCACGAGACATTGAACGGAGATGTCAAAAAGGCATTTTTCAATATTTTTATGCGGATCTGCCGAAGAAACTACAGCGCCTGATCCCAGAGAATTGACAACAAATGTCTCTAAGTATGCGTCTACACGCGCCTTGTCATTTGGATTCATTGGAATCCAGCCAAACACGCGATCAAGGTATTTAGACAACGGAAGCCGAGGTAGTGCGGAGGCGTTGGGGTCGTTGTGCAGTCTCCTATATATTCCGCTATGAATATTTATCGGCCTCCGCAGTTCGCGGTCAAGGGCTTTCTCGAAGCGGCTGACAAGTTCCACATGCTCAATTCGCTGTTCCATCAAGACCCTCGTGCGTTGCTCTCGATCCAATCGGCGGAAATCATTTCATAAACAAGTCTGCAAGCGAGTGCCATTCGGCGGCACGAAATACGGATTGCGATTGGGCTTTGATGACCAGAAGTGCGACCCAAATACCGGCAATATAAAGTGCGGCCGAGAAGAAAATAAAAACTGGCAAACGTCTAGCCAGGGATAGATATTCGGCGCGAGCCCCTACTTCGATCTCCGCCATTGATCGTTTCTTGCCCTCTCCTGTTGAGTCAAATGATTCTTTTGCGAGGGAGAGTATCTCCTTTAATTTGGCGCTTGGGTTTTTCTGCAAAATGCTGTCTGTCAGGTCTACAAGGCCCTGCAATTTTTGAACAGGAAGCGCGGTAAGGGAGGCGCGCCATTCCGTTGGATTTTTGAGCTGGAGTTGAAATAGAACCTGCGCAAATTGTTCTTGCGATGAAGGTTGACTTGCATCGAGCCGATCTTTTGGAATAAATTGTCTAGCGCGCTCAAGTGCTACAGGAGATTCGTGTTGTTCATACTCAGTTTTCCTTTTGAATACGAATTCATCCCATGT
>CAZCKI010000008.1:0-17714 GCA_964498815.1 uncultured Burkholderiales bacterium | reverse complement strand
GACGAGCCCACCAATCACTTGGACCTCGACTCCGTCATGTGGCTGGAAGACTGGCTGGCGGCCTACCCCGGGACGCTCTTGTTGATCACCCACGACCGCGATTTCCTCGATGCGGTGGTGAACAAGGTGGTGCACGTCGACAACCGCAAGCTCAACGAATACGCCGGCAACTATTCGGCCTTCGAAAAGACCCGCGCCCTGCAACTCGCGGTGCAGCAGGCCGCGCACCAGAAACAGCAAAAGCAGATCGCCCACCTGCATTCCTTCATCACCCGCTTCAAGGCCAAGGCCACCAAGGCCAAGCAGGCGCAGAGCCGGGTGAAGACGCTGGAAAAGATGGAACTGATCGCGGCGGCGCACGTCGATTCGCCGTTCGAATTCGCCTTTCGTGATCCCAACAACAAGCCGCGCCAATTGCTGCATTTGAAGGAAGCCACGCTGGGCTATCCCTCACAGGACATCCTCACCGGCGTCGAATGGCGCCTGTTTTACGGCGACAAGATCGGTCTGCTGGGACCCAACGGCGCCGGCAAATCAACACTGGTGAAATCGCTGGCAGGCCACCTCGCCTTGAAGCGCGGCGGCCGCTACGAAGGCCAGGGCCTGAAGATCGGCTATTTCGCGCAACACCAGCTCGAACAATTGCGGGCCGGGGAATCCTGCCTGCAACACTTCAAACGCCAGGACCCGCTGACCCGCGACCAGGAATTCCGCGACTTCCTCGGCGGCTTCGATTTTCGCGGCGACCGCGTCATGGAGCCGATCGGGCTTTTTTCCGGCGGCGAAAAGGCGCGTCTTGCGCTGGCATTGATCGTCTGGCAAAAACCCAATCTGCTGTTGCTGGACGAGCCGACCAATCACCTCGACATCGACATGCGCGAAGCGGTCGCGGAAGCCTTGCAGGACTTCGACGGCACCCTGGTGGTGGTCGCGCACGACCGCCATTTGCTGAAGGCGACCACCGACCAGCTATGGCTGGTAGCACACGGCAAGGTCGGCGAATTCGACGGCGATCTCGACGATTACAAGGTATGGGCGCGCAACTACGCCGTCGAAAGATTAAAGGGCAAGCCCGCCGGCGCCGCATCGTCCGCAGACAGCCCCACCGGCAACCGCAAGGAACAAAAGCGCCTGGAAGCCGAGGCGCGGCAAAAGGTCCACGCTGCACGCAAGCCCATGGAACAGAAACTCGCCGACCTGGAGTCGAAACTGAAGAGCGCCACGGCCGAGCGCGACAACATCGAATCCTGGCTCGGCAAGGAAAATGCCTATGCCGAGGCTAACAAACCGCAGCTCACCGAGATGTTGAAGCGGCAAGGCGAGGTCGTTGCCGAAATCGCCGAACTGGAATGGAAGTGGTTCGAACTCCAGCAAAAAATGGAGGGTTCCACCGCCTGACGGTCCGCCGCAGCGTGGGCAAGGTGCTCGCGCCGGCCACCTGCCGGGCCGGCTTTGTCAAGTATTTGCCTGCCTGTATTTTTGGGCATAATCGTTTCGCGAAGAAATCACAGTCGACCACCCCGGGGGAGAGATCATGGCCGAAGTCAAGGATAATGTTTATGCTCCGACCGAAGTCCACGTCGAGGACATTCGCCCTGACGGCGAGTTTGAACTTGCCGATCGCAGTACACGACTTGGTGCATTTCTCCTGGATTGTTTGACCGGTGGCGTCGTCGGATTTGTTGCTGCCATTGCCGTTCCCGGGCTGACTCAAAGCGCCGACGACGTTGTTCCCGGTGCAGGCTTGGCATTGGTTGTAATTTTAATCGCCGCGATCGTGATCACGAATTGCGTTCTTTTGCACCGCAATGGACAAACGATCGGCAAGAAGCTGGTCAATATCAAAGTGGTTCGCTCGAACGGCGAACGCATTGGGCTCACACGCATTTTTTTCGTGCGCTATTTGCCCATTAACTTGCTGTCGGCGATCCCTTTCGTCGGTTATGGCGTCTTGTTGCTGGACTGGTTGCTGATATTTCGCGATACCCGCAAGTGCCTGCACGACAATATCGCCGATACCATCGTCATCAAAGCGTAAGGATTCCGCGTGCTGGATACCCGCAGAGGCGTCGAGACCCCGGAAGGCGTCATGTTCGATCTTCGTCCCGCCGGTCCGGTGGTGCGTTTTGCCGCCTTTTTCATCGACGGCATGATTCGCTGGACGGCGTTCCTGATCCTGGCGAGCGTATTGGCGCCCGCCGGCGACCTCGGCACCGGCGTGGTGCTGGTCTCCCTGTTCCTGATGGAATGGTTCTACCCGGTCTTGTTTGAAGTGCTGATGAGCGGCGCCACTCCCGGCAAGCGGGCAATGGGTCTGATGGTGGTCGAGGACAACGGCTTGCCGGTCAGCATCGGTTCGTCGATCACGCGCAACCTGCTGCGATTCGTCGATTTTTTGCCGTTCCTGTACGGCTTCGGCATTGTCTCCATGTTGCTCAACCGGGACTTCAAGCGCCTCGGCGACCTCGCCGCCGGAACCCAGGTGGTGTATCGCGAGGATACGCACAAGGCCCGCAAGTTGCCGGAGGCCGACCCGGTCGCGCCAGCGCAGTTGCCCGCCATCGAAGTACAGCAGGCGTTGATCGCCCTGGCCGAGCGCTCGGTGCGCCTCACCCCCGAACGCCTGCTGGAATTGACCGAACTCGCCGAACGCACCATGCACCTCAAACCGGTGGCGCGGCCGCGTGAACGGCTGATCGGCATGGCGCAATGGCTGATGGGACATCGGTAGCAAGATGACGCCGCGAGAATTCGAGCGCCGCTATGCGCCTGCGTGGGACGAGCTGGACTCGCTGGTCGGCCGCATCGCCACGCCGAAAAAAGACAAAGCCGTCGTGCAGAAGCAGGATCTGTCCGCGCTGCTGCCGCTGTATCGCCGCACCTGCCACCACCTGGCGCTGGCGCGCGACCGTGGCTACCCGGCGTTCCTGGTGACGCGCCTGAACGACCTGGTGCACCGCGCGCACCAGACCTTGTATCGCCCCAAGACGCGCATCTGGTCGCAGATTCGCGTCTTCATCTCCAGCGAATTTCCGCAGCTGGTACGCGCCAACGCAGGTCCCATGGCGCTTTCCGCCGCCGTGTTTTGCCTCACGCTGGTGGTGTTGGGCGTGCTCGCCTATTTCCGGCCCGAGATCGTCTATTCGGTATTCGACCAGACGCAAGTCGCCGGCTTCGAACGCATGTACAACCCGGCCGGCAAAATCATCGGTCGCGAGCGCGCCGCCGACAGCGATTTCCTGATGTTCGGTGTCTATATCAAGAACAATATCGGCATCAGTTTCCAGGTGTTCGCCAGCGGCATGCTGTTCGGCGCGGGTTCCCTCTTCTACCTGGCGCTGAACGGCATTTTCATCGGCGCGGTGGCGGGCTATCTCACCCAGATCGGCTACGGCGACACCTTCTGGAGTTTTGTCTGCGGCCACTCCGCATTCGAACTCACCGCCATCGTGATTGCCGGCGGCGCCGGCCTCAAGCTGGGCTTCGCGCTGCTGGCGCCGGGCCGCCTGTCGCGCCTGCAGTCGCTGACGCTGGCGGCCCGCGAAGCGGTCCGCATCGTCTATGGCGTGGCCGGCATGCTGTTCATCGCGGCCTTCATCGAGGCCTTCTGGTCGTCCAACCGCTCGCTGCCCAACGAGGTGAAGTATGCGATGGCGGCGCTGCTGTGGCTGGGTGTCTTCTACTACTTCGCCTTTCGCGGCCGCGGCCGAAACGGCGGCGGCGCGGCATGAATCTCGAAGCCATCACCCTGCGGCTGCGGCCGCGCGGCGCCTACGAGGCGATGGACCTCGGCGTGCGCCTGCTGCAACGCAATGCCGGTAGCGTCTACCTGGCGTGGTGCGTGGTGGTGCTGCCGGTCTGCCTTGCGGTGACCTCGCTCGCCTCGATCGCGCCGTGGCTGCCGGCCATCGTCATCTGGTGGCTGAAGCCGTTTTTCGACCGGGTGGTCCTGTTCGTATTGTCGCGCGCGGTGTTCGGCGAGCAGGTCGGGCTGCGCGATCTGCGCTGGCGCTTCCTGCTCGGCAACGGCCTCGTCTGGGCGCTGACCTTGCGACGATTCGATTTCGCGCGCAGCTTCAATTTGCCGGTCTACCTGCTGGAAGGCCTGCGCGGCAAACGCCGCCGTCAGCGCATCACCCTGCTGCAGAAAAACACCCGGGCGCAGGCGGTATTGCTGACCACGGCGTTCATCCACTTCGAGATCGCCCTGTGGTTTTCCTTGCTGGCGCTGTGCGTGCTGATGCTGCCGCACCAAAGCGGCCTTCCGCTGCGCGCCTTGTTTACCGGCGACGATGCACCGCTGTGGTTGAACCTGTCCGCAACGGCGCTATCGGTCCTCACCACCAGCATTTGCGAGCCGGTGTACGTGGCCTGCGGTTTTACTCTGTACCTGAACCGGCGCGTGGAGCTGGAAGCCTGGGACATCGAGGTCGACCTGCGCCGCAACCTGCCCGCCGATTCGCCGCCCTTGCCGCGCGAGGTGGCCGCGTGACGCGCGCACGGCAGGTCCTGCTGTGGCTGGCGCTGGTGGCGCCCTGCCTGGCCGCGGCACAGGACGCCGGCACCGCGCATCCGCCTGCCGGTACGCAGCCTTCGGCAGAGTCCGCCAAACCCGACGAGACACCGCAAGAGCCGTCGCAAGCCGAACCGCCGAAGCGTGCCGAGTCGCCAGCCAAGAGCCGCATCCGCCGCATCCTGAACGGCCCCGAGTTCAGCCCGGAGGAGGTCTATCACGTCCCCACCTTCAAGCGCGGCTTCGACGACAAGCCGACCACGACCCCGTCCTGGATCACCGCGCTGGAATCGTTTTTCAAGAGCTTGGCCGAGTTGTTGCGCGTCGGCGTCTGGGTGGTGGCGGCGATCGCCGTGATCCTGCTGCTGGTTGCCCTGCACTATTGGTGGCGCGTCAATGCAGATCGTCCCAGGCGCGTCGAGGTGGTGGCGCCGGCGCGGGTGGCGGGCCTCGACATCCGGCCGGAGTCGTTGCCGGAGGATGTCGCGGCGGCGGCGCGCGCACGAATGCTGGCAGGCGACGTGATCGGCGGCTTGTCGCTGCTCTATCGCGGCGCGCTGTCGGCGCTGGTGCTGCGCTTCGAAGCAAAGATTCGCGCCTCGTTCACCGAACGCGAATGCGCGCTGGCGGCACGGGCGGTGTTGCCGGCTGCCGGCGCGGAATACTTCCAGTCGCTGACGCGCGCCTGGGTGCAGGCGGTGTACGCCAAACGAAGCCCGGACCAGGCTACCGCGCTGGCGCTGTGCGATGCGTTCCGGCCGCAATTTGCGACACCTGCCGCCATCGACGCGTCGCTGCCCGAACCCGCCGGGGCGGCCGCATGACCCGCAAGCACTGGTTGATTCTGGCGGCGACCCTGCTGGTGTTCGGCGCGGCAGGATATTGGGTGTACGACAACATCGAGTGGCAGGAAGTGCGCATGCCGGGCCTGCCGAAAGGCGAGGCGATCAGCAACGACCTCTACGCCGCGCAACTGTTGCTGACCGAAATGGGCGCGCAGGCGCGCTCCAGCAAGGGCTTCGAGGAACTGCCGCCGGGAGATCCGAAGCGCGCTGCCCTGGTGTTGCCTACGCAGCGCCGCACGGTGTCGGCGCGCCAGCGTTCGCAACTACTCGACTGGGTGGCGGCCGGCGGTCACCTGGTGGTGGTCACCTATACCCTGGAGGACGAGGGCGACGCGCCGGACCCGCTGATGTCGCAACTCGGCGTGCGGCAAAAAATGCACAAGGCCAAGAAGCCACCCAAGGATGCGACCGGCGCAGCCGGCCGGCCTCGTCCACCGCTAGCCTCGCCCAAGCCATTGCGGGGCACCGCGCGCTTCCCCGGCAACTATGCTAACTGCCCCGAGCAGACCGAGTCGGGGGCGGCAGCACCCCGCTTTCCGGTCTCACCGCTCGCTGTCTGCTTCAATAAGTCTTTCTACCTGGAAAGCAACACGCCGGCGCTGTGGAACGTGCAAGGCCTGGTGGGCTCGCATGTGCTGACGATGGCGCACGGCCAGGGCCGTGTGACGGTGCTGACCGACCACGATTTCATGAGCAACGACGCCATCGGCGAGGCCGATCACGCTGACTTCCTGGTGGCCCTGCTGGGACCCGACCTGAAGGGCCTCACCGTGTGGCTGATTCCGCACGATGAGGTCGATGGCCTGTCGGTGCTGGTGTGGCGCTACGGCTGGACGGTGGTGCTGGCGCTGCTGCTGCTGGTCGGCGTGGTGTTGTGGCGCGACGGCATGCGCTTCGGTCCGCTGGTGCCGAAGGCCGAGGCGGTGCGCCGCAGCCTCCTTGAGCACGTGCGCGCCAGCGGCGAATTTCTCTGGCGCCGCCGGCAGGGTCGGGTGCTGTGGCAGAGCGCGCTAGCGGCCACCCAGCGGCGCATCGCGCTGACCATCCCGCACACCACCGATCCCGAAAAACTGTACCAACTGCTGTCGGCCCGCACCGGGATCGACCCGCAGGCGCTGCGCCACGCTTTCTTTCCGACCATCCAACCCCGCGCCGAAGAATTTGCGCGCGCCATCGCAACCCTTGAACAAGTGAGGAAACACCTGTGAGCGACCTTCCCAATCAAACCAATTCCGCGCTGACCGCGGAGCAAGCCGCGCAGGCCGCCGACGTGCTGGCACGCCTCAAGAGCGAAATCGCCAAGGCCGTGGTCGGCCAGGCGGATGTGCTCGACCAGGTGCTGATCGCCCTCACCGCCTCGGGCCACGTGCTGCTGGAAGGCGTGCCGGGGCTCGGCAAGACCTTGCTGGTGCGCGCGCTGGCGCGCGCCTTCGGCGGCACTTTCGCGCGCATCCAGTTCACGCCAGACCTGATGCCTTCCGACGTCACTGGCCACTCGATGTACGACGCCGCCAGCAACGATTTCAAGATCCGCCGCGGGCCGGTGTTCGTTAATCTGCTGCTGGCCGACGAAATCAACCGGGCCCCGGCCAAGACCCAGTCGGCGCTGCTCGAGGTGATGCAGGAATACCAGGTCACCATCGAAGGCACCGCGCTGGCGCTGCCGCCGCCGTTCATGGTGCTCGCCACGCAAAACCCGATCGAACTGGAAGGCACTTATCCGCTGCCGGAAGCGCAGCTCGACCGCTTCCTGCTCAAGGTGCAAGTCGATTATCCGGCCATCGAGGACGAAAACGAGTTGGTGCGGCGCGTCACTGCCGGCCAGGTCGGCGACTCGCTGCAGGTGCAGGACGTGATGCCGCTGGTGCAGCCTGCGACGGTGATGGCGCTGCAACGCGCGGCGGCGATGCTGACCGTCAACGAGCGCATCTACGATTACGCGGTGCGCATCGTGCGCGCCACCCGCACCTGGCCGGGGGTTGCCATCGGTTCCGGCCCGCGCGGCACCATCGCGCTGGTGCGCGCGGCGCGCGCGCACGCGCTGATGGACGCGCGCGAATACACGACACCCGACGACGTCAAGGCGATTTCCCTGCAGGCGCTGCGACACCGCATTTCGCTGGCGCCCGACGTGCAGCTCGAAGGCCAGACCATCGACCGGGTGCTGGGCGCGATCGTCGACAGCATCGAAGCACCACGGAGCTAGCGCTTGCAAGTGATTTCACCTCCCCGTCGGCTGGCGCTGCGGCCATCGCAGCGACTGGTCTGGCTGCTGGCTGCGGCGCTGGCGATTTCGCTAGCGCTCGCTTTGCTGAAATTGCCGATCGTCGTCTGGTACGCCGTGGCGGGGGTAACGCTCGCGGCTATGGCGATCGACGCGCTGCTCGCCTTGCGGAAATCCTTCGGCGCCGATCTGACTGCCGCGCGTCAGGTAGCCCACGCGCTGGCGCTGGGGGTGGAGCGCAACATCGGTCTGAAGATTTCCAATGTCGGCGCAACCACGCTGCGGGTTGCGGTGCACGACCATTTTCCGGGCAGCTTCCAGGTCTCGGGCCAGCCGCGCGCACTGGACATCCCCGCAGCGTCCGAAGCTGTCATCGACTATCGCGCGATGCCGCTGGCGCGCGGCACCATGAGCTTCGGCCAGATCGAGGCGCTGATCGATTCCCCGCTCGGCCTGTGGCAGCGTCGCCTGTGGCTCGGCAAAGCGGAATCGGTGCGGGTCTATCCAAATTTTGCCGCGGTCGCCAAGTTCGCCCTGCTCGCCACCGACCATCGCCTGAGCCGGCTCGGCGTGAAATTGAAACGCAGGCGCGGCGAGGGCCGCGAGTTTCACCAGCTGCGCGAGTATCGCGAAGGCGACAGCCAGCGCCAGATCGACTGGAAAGCCACCACCCGCCGGCGCAAGCTCATTTCGCGCGACTACCAGGACGAGCGCGACCAGCGACTGGTGTTCCTGCTCGATTGCTCGCGCCGCATGCGCGCGCAGGATGGACCGATTTCGCATTTCGACCAGGCGCTCAATTCGCTGATCCTATTGGCGCACGTGGCGCTCAAGCAGGGCGACTCGGTCGGCGCGATGAGCTTCGGCCAGGAGCCGGAAAACGAACGCTACTTCGCACCGGAAAAAGGAGCGGCCACGCTCAACCGACTCACCAATGCGCTGTTCGACCTGGAGCCGAGACCGCGCACCGGCGATTACCAGACTGCAGCGCGGGAGCTGATGCGGCGCATGCCCAAACGCTCGCTGGTGGTGATTCTCACCAATTTGCGCGACGAAGACGAAGAGGAACTCGACCTCGCCATCCGCATGCTGGCGGTCAAGCACCTGGTGGTGCTGGCGAGCCTGCGCGAAGAATCGCTGGGCCAGTTGCGCGACAGTCCGGTGAAAAATCTCGACGACGCATTGGCGGTGTCGGCCACCCACCACTACCTGGAAGCGCGCCGCCGCACGTTTTCGCGGCTGGTGCGGCGCGAAACCATCGCGCTCGACGTGGAACCGGTCAAGCTGCCGATCACGCTGGTGAATCAATACCTGGAAATCAAGCGTTCGGGGCGCCTATGAATAGCGTATGCCGACCATGGTAATTTGGTTCTTGACAGTCACGATCATACCAACCATCGTATCGATAGCCTTCGTGATGGCAGCGGATGTCGAAACGCAGAAGATTCTGCGCAGGCTTTTCATTGTGCTCTTGTACCTGAATCCTTGGTACTGGGGCTCGTCATTCAATTGGGATAAAGCACCTTCGAAGAGGGAGACGTTCCTGATCGTCTGGTTTCTGGCTTTCATCCTGACTGCTCTATTTGGCCTGGCACTTTTGAAGTAATCCCGCCGATCTTCTATTCCGCCTTCGGCAGGAACATTTCCAGCAGATCGTTCAGGAATCTGCGGCCCCGCTCTGTCGGCGCCACGCGCACGTGATCGCGGGTAATCAGGCCTTTGGCTTCCGCCGCATCGAGCACGCGGATAATGGCGGTGACCGGCAGCCCGGTGCGCTCGGTGAAGCGCGCCAATTCAAAGCCTTCGCTCAAGCGCAGCGCGTTCATCATGAATTCGAACGGCAGTTCGGCACGCGTCACGGTTTTACTTTCCTGGATCGCCATTCCTTGCGACGCGTGTTCCATATACGTGCGCGGCTGCTTGTAGCGCATCTCTCTCGTGATGCGGTACGGATACGAAATCTTGCCGTGCGCGCCAGCGCCTATCCCAAGGTAATCGCCGAATCGCCAGTAGTTGAGATTGTGCCGGCACTCGCAGCCCGGCTTGGCGTAAGCCGAGGTTTCGTAGTGCGAAAGCCCGGCCCCGATCATGCGTGCCTCGATCATCTCTTCCATATCGGCGGCGAGATCGTCGTCGGGCAGTTTGGGCGGGAAGCGGTGGAACAGGGTGTTCGGTTCCAGCGTCAGATGATAAATCGACAGGTGGTCGGTGCCGAACGACAGCGCTGCCGCCACGTCCTGCTCGCACTCCGCGAGCGTCTGCTCGGGCAGGGCAAACATCAGGTCGAGGTTGATGTTGCCGAAGTTCTCCTGCGCGATCGCGATGGCGCGTTTGGCCTCATCGTCGTCGTGCACACGCCCCAGGGTCTTCAGGTGCGCCGCGTTGAAACTTTGCACGCCGATGGACAGCCGGTTGATGCCGGCATCGCGAAAACCTTTGAATTTCTCCGCTTCGAAGGTGCCGGGGTTGGCCTCCAGCGTGATTTCGGCATCGGCCTCCAGCGGCAGGCGCGCGCGCACCGCCGACAGGATGCGGTCGATGCCGGCAGCGGAAAAGAGGCTGGGGGTGCCGCCGCCGAAAAAAATCGTATGCACTCTGCGCCCCCACACATTCGGCAGCGCCGCTTCGAGATCGGCGATCAGGCAGTCGATGTATTCCTGTTCCGGCGCCGTAGCCGACAGTTGCGAGGCTGGTACCAGAGGGATGACCCCATCCGAAACAGGAACGGGCTTAACCTCATGCGAATTGAAGTCACAGTAAGGGCACTTCTTCAGGCACCAGGGAATATGGATGTAGAGCGACAGCGGCGGCAGCGCCGAAAACAGGGTCGGCCCAAGCCCGGGCAATGTTGCGGCAGCGCTCATGCTTGCCGGGCCGAGCGCCGCAACATCTCGGCCAGCGTTTGCATGGCAATGCCGCGATGGCTCAAGCGACTCTTTTCCGCGTGCGGCAGCTCGGCGGAAGTGACGCCGCGATCGGGTAGAAAAAAATGCGGGTCGTAGCCGAAACCACCCGAGCCTTGCGGCACATCGACGATCTCCCCCCACCACTCGCCTTCGGCGATCAGGGGGTGAGGATCGTCGGCGTGGGTCAGGAACACCAGCGCGCAATAGTAAAACGCACGCCGGTCGGCGATGCCCTGCAGCGCCTCGACCAACTTCGCGTTGTTGCGCGCGTCCGACTTGGGTTCGCCCGCGTAACGCGCCGAATACACCCCCGGCGCGCCGCCCAGGGACGGCACGCAAATGCCGGAGTCGTCCGCCAGCGCGGGTAGCCCCGTGAGGCGCGAAGCGTGGCGTGCCTTCACCAACGCGTTCTCGATAAAGGTGGCGTACGGCTCCTCGACTTGCGGCACTTGCAAGGCCGACTGCGGCACTGCCTCGAAATCGAAGTCGGCCAGCAGGACCGTGAACTCGCGCAACTTGCCCGGGTTGTTCGAGGCGATGACCACTTTCTTCATAGGGAAAACACTTGGGGAGGGGAACGCGATGCGGTAAAATTGGCGGACAACAATCTTCTCACGTTTCTTCCCACCCGCTCCCAGGAATCCGAACCATGACCATCAAAGTCGCCATCAACGGTTACGGCCGCATCGGCCGCAACATCCTCCGCGCCCACTACGAATCCGGAAAGAAGCACGACATCCAGATCGTCGCCATCAACGATCTCGGCCCGGTCGAAACCAATGCGCACCTGACGCGCTACGACACCGCGCACGGCAAGTTTCCCGGCACGGTGACGGTGGAAGGCGATTCGATGATCGTCAATGGTGACAAGATCAAGGTGCTGGCGCAGCGCGATCCCTCGCAGCTTCCCTGGGGTGCGCTCGGCGTCGATGTGGTGCTCGAATGCACCGGCTTTTTCACCAGCAAGGAAAAAGCTTCCGCGCACCTGAAGGGCGGCGCCAAGAAAGTCATCATTTCCGCCCCCGGCGGCAAGGACGTGGACGCGACCGTCGTATTCGGCGTCAATCACCAGGTGTTGACCGCGGCCATGACGGTGATTTCCAACGCGAGCTGCACCACCAATTGCCTCGCTCCGCTGGTGAAGCCTCTGCACGAAAAGATCGGCGTGGTCAACGGCCTCATGACCACCGTGCACGCCTACACCAACGACCAGGTGCTGACCGACGTGATGCACGAAGATCTGCGCCGCGCCCGCTCGGCCACCATGTCGATGATCCCGACCAAGACCGGCGCCGCCGCAGCGGTGGGCCTGGTGCTGCCGGAACTGAACGGTAAGTTGGACGGTTTTTCGATGCGGGTGCCGACCATCAATGTGTCGCTGGTCGATCTTTCCTTCGTCGCCGCACGCGACACCACTGTCGAGGAAGTGAACGCCATCATGAAGGCCGCCGCTGGAGAGCCCGCCTGGAAAGGCATCCTCGCCTACAGCACGGCGCCGCTGGTGTCGGTCGATTTCAACCACGATTCGCACTCGTCCACATTTGACTCAACGCTAACCAAAGTGTCCGGGCGACTGGTGAAGGTTTGCTCCTGGTATGACAATGAGTGGGGTTTCTCCAACCGCATGCTGGATACCACCGTTGCCCTGATGAGCGCGAAGTAGTCTCCCCACGTGAACACAGGCTCGCTACCGTTGCCCTGGCTGCTCCTGGTGGCAGCGGGCTTGTGTGAAATCGTCTGGGCAGTGGGGCTGAAGTACAGCGAAGGCTTTACGCGCTGGGTGCCGTCCACCATCACCGTGGCATTCATGGCCGCCAGCGTCTGGCTGCTGGCCATTGCACTGCGGTCGATTCCGGTCGGCACCGGCTACGCGGTGTGGACCGGCATCGGCGCGGTCGGCACCGCCATCTGCGGCATGATTTTGTTCGATGAATCACGCGCCACCGTGCGCCTGCTGTGCATGGTGATGATCGTGGCCGGCATCGTCGGCTTGAAAGTATTTGCTTCGGGAGAATCCTCGTGAACAATCCCTTCACCACCCACCCGGCCTCGGTCAATGAAACCTATTTCGAACACTTCGGCTTTGCTCTGAGCTTCGGTTTGAAGATGACGCTAGGCGGCCTCGCCGCCATGGTGCATGCCGTGCTGCCCTTCCTGTTCGTTACCACCGCGGGCCGCATCAACGACGAATTGCAGGCGATGCGCCTGCAAACGCCCGGCCGGCAAAAGCAGGCGCGCGCCGGCACCTCGGCATGAAGTTCCTGCCATGAAGTTTCAACGACTGACCGACCTCGACGTGCGCGGCAAGCGCGTCTTCATCCGCGCCGACCTCAACGTGCCGCAGGACGACGCCGGCCACATCAGCGACGACACCCGCATCCGCGCTTCGCTCCCCGCAATCGAATTCGCGTTGAAAAACGGCGCCGCCGTGATGGTGACCTCACACCTGGGCCGCCCGACCGAGGGCGAATTCAAGCCGGAAGACTCGCTGGCGCCGATCGCCGCGCGCATGAGCGAACTCCTGCAACGGACGGTGCCGGTGGTGCAGAACTGGGTGGATGGTGTGAGTGTGCCGCCGGGCCAGGTGGTGCTGCTGGAAAACTGCCGCATCAACAAGGGTGAAAAAAAGAACAGCGACGAGCTCGCACAAAAGATGGCGGCGCTGTGCGATATCTACGCCAACGACGCCTTCGGCACCGCGCACCGCGCCGAAGCCACCACCCACGGCATCGCCAAATTCGCCAAGGTCGCCTGCGCGGGTCCGCTGCTGGCGGCGGAACTGGATGCACTGGGCAAGGCACTGGCCGCGCCCAAGCGGCCGATGGTCGCCATCGTCGCCGGCTCCAAGGTCTCGACCAAACTCACCATCCTGAAATCGCTGGCGGCCAAGGTCGACCAGTTGGTGGTGGGCGGCGGTATTGCCAATACCTTTCTGCTGGCCAAGGGCTTCCCGATCGGCAAATCGCTGGCCGAACCCGATTTGCTGAACGAGGCGCGCGAGATTATCGCCATGATGGAAGCACGCGGGGCTGCCGTACCGATTCCCGTCGACGTGGTGTGCGGCAAGGCGTTTGCCGCCGACGCGGCAGCTGTCACCAAAATGGCAAAGGATGTGCAGGCCGACGACATGATTTTCGACATCGGCCCGCAAACCGCCAAAACCCGGGCGGCCATCATGCACGGCGCACGCACCGTCGTCCACAACCGCCCGGTGGGCGTGTTCGAGTTCGACCAGTTCGGCGGCGGCACCAAGAGCCTCGCCGAAGCCATCGCCGCCTCGGACGCTTTCTCCATCGCCGGCGGCGGCGATACCCTGGCGGCCATCGCCAAGTACGGCATTACCGACAAGGTGTCGTACATTTCCACGGGCGGCGGGGCGTTTCTGGAGTTTCTGGAGGGCAAAACCCTGCCCGCCGTGGAGATTTTGGAGCAACGCACCGGCGAATAAGTCGTGGTAGCGTTACCACCGATTCAGTCGAGTATGATTTCAGTAGGCGCAGGCTGGATAGGCCGCGCAGCTCGACCCCTTCCCCCATGAAAGTGGGGGAAGGATGGGATGGGGGAATGGTCCCGGCGAGGAAACACCGCTATTAGCGCATTTGCCAACATCGCCCCCATCCCGGCCTTCCCCCGTTTCCGGGGGAAGGAGGCGTACGCACCGGCAAATATTGAGGAATTGGAAAATGACTAGAGCAACAAAAATCGTTGCAACCCTCGGCCCCGCCACCTCTTCACCGGAAGTGTTGGACCGCCTGATCGTTGCCGGCGTGGATGTGGTGCGCATGAACTTCTCCCACGGCACCGCCGACGACCACCTGGCCCGCGCCACGCTGATCCGCGAGCTGGCCGCCAAGCACGGCCGCACCGTCGGAATACTGGCCGATTTGCAAGGCCCAAAAATCCGCGTTGGCAAGTTCGCCGACAACAAGATCACGCTGAAAGCGGGCGACAAATTCATCCTCGACGCCAACTGCGAACTGGGCAACCAGGAGCGGGTCGGCATCGACTACAAGGAACTGCCGCACGACGTGAAGCCGGGCGACATGCTGCTCTTGAACGACGGCTTTCTGGTATTCGAGGTGATGAGCGTCAAGGGTGCCGAGATCATTTGCACGGTGCGCCAGGGCGGCGTGCTGTCCAATAACAAAGGGATAAACCGCAAGGGCGGCGGCCTGACCGCGCCGCCGCTCACCTCCAAAGACATGGAGGACATCAAGACCGCCTCGCGCCTCAATGCCGATTTCATGGCGGTATCGTTCCCGAAATCCGGCGCCGATATGTACATGGCGCGCGAACTGATGCGCGCCGCCGGCGGCCACGCGCTGCTGATCGCCAAGATCGAGCGCACCGAGGCCGTCACCCCGGAGGCGCTCACCGACATCATGAGAGCCTGCGACGGCATCATGGTGGCGCGCGGCGATCTGGCGGTGGAAGTGGGCGACGCGGCGGTGCCGGCGCTGCAAAAGCGCATGATCCGCCACGCCCGCGAGATGAACAAGCTCACCATCACCGCCACCCAGATGATGGAATCGATGATCTCCTCGCCCATCCCCACTCGCGCCGAAGTCTCGGACGTGGCCAATGCCGTGCTGGACGGCACCGACGCGGTGATGCTCTCGGCCGAATCGGCTTCTGGCCAATACCCGGTGGAGACGGTGGAAGCAATGGCGCGCATCTGCGTGGAAGCCGAGAAAAGCGCCGAAGTGAAGCTCGACCGCGAATTTCTCGACCGCATTTTTACGCGCGTCGATCAGTCGATCGCCATGGGTGCCTTGTTCACGGCGCACCATCTGAAGGTGAAGTGCATCGCTTCGCTCACCCAGTCGGGCTCGACGGCGCTGTGGATGTCGCGCCTCAACTCCGGCGTGCCGATCTACGCCCTGACGCCCGAACTCGCCACACTGACCAAGTGCGCGCTGATGCGCGATGTGCGCCCCTTCACGCTCGCCTACGAAGGCCACGACCGCGAGAAACTGCTGCGAGAGGCCGAACAGGTGCTGCTCGACAAGGGCGTGGTCGCGATGGGCGATATCGTGGTGCTGACCATGGGCGAGCCGATCGGGCAATCGGGTGGCACCAATACGCTGAAGCTTTTGAAGATCGGTGAGCACCGGAACGCGTAGCCAGAATCCCTGACTCAGCCCATGACCGGTGAAAAAATGACAATGGCCTTCGGCCGAGTTGTCTACGGTCTGGGCCTGATGGCCATGGGCGCGCTGTGCCTGGCGTGGGGAACCTTCGACCCCGGGCAGCCGGTGCCCAAGGACTTCCCGTACCGCACTGCCCTGGCCTATGTCGCCGCTGCGTTGATGTTTGTAGCGGGGGCGGCCGTCGTATGGCGCCGGACCGCAACCTGGGGCGGCGCGGCGCTCGGCGCCTACTTCGCGCTCGTTGTCGTCATTCTCATGAACGGCCGCGTGCTGCTCTCTCATTACGCCGAGTACGGCACCTACAGCAACGCCGCCGCGCAGCTCGCGATCGCAGCGGGCGGCTTGATCGTCTACGCCGCCAACGCCAGGATCGATGCGGCCCTGGCCACGCGCCTCACGCGCCTGGGCCAACTCGCGTTTGGCGTCTGCGCACTGTTATTCGGCGGCGCACATTTTGTCTATCTGCATCTGACCGTCCCCCTGGTCCCGAAGTGGCTGCCGCCCGGCCCTGAATTCTGGGCCTATGCGACCGGACTTGGGCACATCGCGGCGGGCATCGCGATCCTCACGGGCGTGCAGGCCCGCCTCGCCGCGATCCTGCTGACCGTCATGTTCGCATCCTTCACCCCGCTGGTGCACGTGCCCATGCTGCTGGCCGATCCCGCCAACCATTGGCTCTGGAGTGAGAACGCCGTCAATCTCGCCCTGATCGGCGTCGCCTGGGTGGTGGCGGATTCGCTGGCGCGGCCGAGGCGCTGGTGAAGCGGCTAAACAAGCGTAACTCCCCATTTCGACAGGTACGCGAGGTCCAGCCGCCTTGCCGCCAGGCTCCTGGTCTGAAAGCAAGCTTGTAAGCAAATCGAAAGCTTGATGCGAGTACCATTGTGACGAAGTGCCCATCAAGGGCCGATGATAGTTACGATTTTCCGCGGGAGGAGATGCTGATGATTCGCCATGGCCTGCGAGCCGTGCTCGTCGCGCTCGCGTTCAGCGCGTCCGTTTCCGCCGTCGCCGGCGACAAGATCTTCATCATGGTCGGCGGCATCGAGAAGCAGATTTACCTGCCTGCCGCCCTCGCGGAGCAACTGGGTTATTTCAGGGAGCAGGGCCTCGACGTCGAGTTACGCAGCGAACCGTCCGGAATCAACGCCGAAAACGAATTACTGTCCGGGTCGGTGCAAGGGGTGATCGGTTTTTACGATCACACCATCGATTTACAGGCCAAGGGCAAGGCGGTGCTGTCGGTGGTGCAAATGAGCCAGGCACCGGGCGAAGTGCTGCTGGCGACAACCAGGGGCACCCGCACCATCCAGTCGCCTGCCGACTTGCGGGGGCTCTCCCTGGGGGTGACCGGACTCGGGTCCTCAACCAACTTTCTTACCCTGTACCTAGTCGTGGCCGCCAACGTAAAGGCCAAGGAAGTAACCATGGTGCCGGTCGGTTCCGGCGAAACCTTCATCGCCGCCATGAGGCAGGGAAAAATCGAGGCGGGCATGACGACCGAGCCGACCATTTCGCGCCTGCTCGCCGCCGGAGATGCGCGCGTGTTGGTCGATTTGCGCACGCCGGAATCGACCGAGAGGTGGCTTGGGGGACTCTATCCCGGCGCGTGCCTGTATATGCCGGCGGTGTGGGTCAATGCGCATCGAAGCGAAACGCAAAAACTGGTGAACGCCTTCGTCAAGGCGTTGAAACACATCAATACGCACGGCGCCGAGGAGATCGCCAATGCCCTGCCGACGGAATACTACGCAGGCGACAAGAAAATGTATGTGCAGGCCCTCGCGCGCAGCAAGACCATGTTCACCGCCGACGGCACCATGCCTGCTTCCGGGCCTTTGACGGTGCTGAAAATCCTGAAGGAATTCAATCGCTCGGTGCAGGTCAAGAATATCGACCTGTCGAAGACCTTCACCAACGAATTCACCGCAAAAACCCGCTAGGCCTGGTCTTGCGCCATACCGGTTTCACGTTCGGCATCCGCCGCGGGAAATGTTACCTGGACGCGCAGTCCTCGGCCTGCCGCGCCGTCGAGCAACTCGACAGCCGCGCCCGAGGCGTTAGCGACCTCTCGAA